>CAUQPA010000004.1:0-32345 GCA_963519325.1 uncultured Pseudomonas sp.
AAAAACGCTGAGCGACTGCGTGCGCTGCCTGACCTCCTGCAGCCGGTGCTGCCGAGGGGTACCTGGGAGCATCCTCGGATCCCGCTGCGGTGGCTAGAGGGTTACCTGCAGAACGCGGATCTGCGATAGCGAGACCCGGCACCGTACGATGGTAGGTAGGTGCGAGACAACTCGCCGGGTGTGCCGGCGAGAGGGTAAGCAAGAGGACAGGCACGTGCGACAAGGGCCTGCTGAGGCGGGGGCTAGGGTCGGTCGGAATGGCTAGCTGGCGAATGCCGCGGCGAGGGCTGTTGCGTGAGCTGACACCTTCAGCTGGCGCAGCTCGGCGTTTTCGATGGCGAGAGCGCAGATGAGCCCCTCAGCCAGCTGGTCGGCAGTGCTCAGATCCGCCTGGTCGAAGTCCAACTCAAGCTCTTTGTACTTGCTATAGGCGCTGACCTTCGAAGCGACCGCCTGGATGGCGAGAGGCCCGTATGCATCCGGATCCTCGTGATAGAACGCGAAGTCGCCGACGGCCAGGTCACCCGCTTGGCTGTGCGCTCCATAGGCCTCAGCCAAGGTACGAGCGTAGGCCGCCAACTGGTCAGCGCTCGCCGGTGTCGCCGCTTTGCCGGCGAGATCAATGATGACTTCGGCCAGCTGCGCGGCAGTGAGGAGCGCCTCCGGCTCAAACGGTAGGATCTGGTGCTGCTTCATCGAGAGGCCCTTCACCAGGCCATCCTGACTCATTACTTCAATGGCACCGAAGCGGGACGGCTCGTCGCGATGAAAGACCAGGCGGCCCGGTACGACGGTGCTCTGTGCCGTATCGGTGGTAGAGGAGGGGAGGGTTTCGCTTTTCATGGTAAGGCTCCTGGTTGATATCTGGCCTCCACCCTGACACAGCTTTTCAGAACGCAAGCAGGCGGCTACCCAGCGCCTTGCGTCAATTTCCAGGATTGCCGCGACATTCTGAAGCTACCCAAACCTGAAATAGCCACTGACAGCAATCGACCCAAAGCTGCCGTTGGCAGTGGCAGATACCGGCCAGAAGCGGTCATTCACCAACGGCCAATACATCGTTTTTCAGTTACGACCGCATTCGTCTGATCAGTTAACTACGCCGCCAAAGGTAGTTTACGAGTGATAAATAAATAGAAAACTCGGGAGATTTTTGGTCCCGCTGTTTTCGAGAGACCTCTTTTCTACTCCTATCCGGGAGGGCTGCGATTCGCGCTTTCAGAGCCAGGGAATACTCTTGAGCAATTTTTGCTAGCCCTGCGCAAGGCGACAACTATCTGTAGGATATTCTTACCGACGGACCCATCGTTGCCTGTTTGCGAACTCACTCAGGTATGAACCATTTTGAGCATCGTAGGAAACTCGAATCTTTGCAGTCCGCCGGTATTTTTATACCCGATCAACGAGCGATCTGGAGCGAGGCGATCGACCGAGAGGAATGGCTATACGAGACGATGCCAGAGTATCGGGTATATCTCGGTTCACGAGAATGGCGCCGATGTAATAATTCTCGCTGGTGCCCCGCTGGTGGGTTTGACGCGTGGACTGCCCGTGCCGGTGGTGAATTGATTGTCCAGCGGTATCTGCCAGGCCGAAGCGTTGGTGCGGCTGCAAGCCGGTCATGCGCAGGCCGGAAGCTTCGCTCGTCCGCCCATTAAACCTCGTGCAGGCCTGGGACCGGGGCTTGAGGCGCTGCTGGCGGAGAGATAAATTCTGCTTGGCCGGACTCGGCTTTCATCTGATGTTCACTTGATCCCGATACGTCTGTGTCGGATGTCCCGAGACAGATCGGCTTTCGCCGGGCCGAATGCAGCAAGCTAGCCAACGGTGTTTGAAATGAATCGCTCAGCCTTGCACAAGACGTGAAGCTGTATTTGATGTCAAAGCTGTAGCCGCTTCGCGGAGGTGTGTAGTGACAGCTTAGACTCCACCCAAATCACTTCGCCTTCGCTTCGTAATTTCTTGTTTCGTCTGAACTGCCACTGCACACGCATACACACGGGCGATGCATTTTTGACATTGGAGCGTTAGCTGGGCGCTGAAGCGGCCCGAAAGGACGAGCGAAGCCGAGGGCGCAGTGCCCTCCCCTCAGCACCGGTGCATGCGCTTCGTCATGACCCCTTCCTAAAGCACTTCGGCCGCTACTGCGTCTACGGCTTCCTTGGCGATGGTGACGACCTGATCTGCCTGGGCTTTCGTTAGTACCAGCGGCGGTGCAAAGCCAAGGATGTCGCCGTGGGGCATGGCGCGGGCGATCATGCCGCGTTCCAGGCAGGCGGCTGACACCTTCGGGCCAACCTTGATGGCTGGGTCGAAAGGCGTGCGGGCATCGCGGTCAGCCATGAATTCAACGGCGGCGAGCATGCCGTCACCGCGGACCTCGCCTACCAGGGGATGGCCGGCTAGAGCATCACGCAGTCCCGCGTTGAGGTAGCTGCCTACCTCGGCCGCGTTGGCG
Source organism: uncultured Pseudomonas sp. (assembly GCA_963519325.1). Lineage (GTDB taxonomy): Bacteria > Pseudomonadota > Gammaproteobacteria > Pseudomonadales > Pseudomonadaceae > Chryseomonas. Next base: position 2,459 of record CAUQPA010000004.1, read on the forward strand.
GTGATGTTTTCCCGCTCGAGGATGTCCAGATTGGCCAGCGCCGCAGCGGCGCAGATCGGATGGCCTGAATAGGTCCAGCCGTGACCCATGGCGCCGTCACGCGACGAGGCTTCCTCAATGACATTCCACACCTTCTCGCCGACGATCACGGCCGACAGCGGGGCGTAGGCGCTGGTCAGCCCCTTGGCGATGGTCATCAGGTCCGGCGTCATGCCGTAGCGCTGGCTACCCATTTTGTCGCCCAGACGGCCGAAGGCGCAGACGACTTCGTCAACAATCAGCAGGATGTCGTATTTCTTCAGTACGGCCTGAATCGCGGCCCAGTAGCCCTTGGGCGGTACGATGATGCCGCCGGTGCCCATCACCGGCTCACCGATGAAGGCCGCGACGGTATCCGGGCCTTCGGCCTGAATCAGGCGCTCCAGGTCTTCCGCGCAGTGGCGCACGAAGGCGGCCTCGTCCATCCCGGCCGGGGCCTTGTAGAAGTGCGGGCAGGCGGCGTGCTTGATATCTGCGTGAGGCAGGTCGAAGTGCTGATGGAAGCTGGCGAGGCCGGTGAGGCTGCCGGTCATGATGCCGGAGCCGTGGTAGCCGCGTTGGCGGGAGATGATCTTCTTCTTCTGCGGGCGCCCGAGCACATTGTTGTAGTAGCGCACTAGCTTGATCTGGGTTTCGTTGGCGTCGGAACCGGAGAGGCCGTAATAGACCTTCTTCATTCCGGGCGGGGCCCAGTCGATGATGCGGGCGGATAGCTCGATGATCGCCTCGCTCGAATGGCCTACGTAGGTGTGGTAGTAGGCCAGCTCCTTCGCTTGCTTATATATCGCCTCGGCCACTTCGGTACGGCCGTAGCCGATGTTCACGCAATAGAGGCCCGCGAAGGCATCGAGGTATTCACGTCCCTGATGGTCACGGATATGCACCCCCGAAGCACCGGTGATGATCCTGCCCGGCAGTGCGCCGCTGGCGTGGTCATGGGCGTGGGTAGACGGGTGCATGAAGTGGGCGCGGTCCTGCTCGAACAGCTGCTGATAGTCGCTCATGGATGATCTCCTCGCTGAAGTCGGGGGTGGCGGCGCATCAGTAGCGCTGCCCCTGATGGTGAATGCAGTAGTACTGGGTTTCGACGAAGGGCTCGAAGCCGTCGTGGCCGCCTTCACGGCCAAGGCCGGAGGCCTTCATGCCACCGAAAGGTATCGGGTGGCCGGTGAATCGGGTGCCGTTTACCGCCACCATCGCGTGTTGCAGCCGGGGGATTAGGGCGTGCACCACGTCCAGCCGGTTCGAGCAGATATAGGCGGCAAGGCCGTACTCGGTGTCGTTGGCCATCGCGACGGCGTCGTCGAGGCTGTCGAAGGGCAGTACGGCTGCGATGGGCGCAAAGGTCTCCTCGCGGTAGACGCGCATGGCCGGCGTCACGTCAGCCAGCAGGGTCGGTTGCCAGAACCAGCCGCCGAGGGCGTGGGGTTCTCCACCGGCCAGCAGTCGAGCGCCCTTATCGAGGGCGTCGCGTACCCGTTCCGCGGTGGTGTCGAGAGCCGCCTGATGCATCAGTGGGCCGATGGCATGGCGATCCTCCAGCCCGGGGCCGACGCTCAGCCCATGCACGGTCGTGGCGAAGCGCTGGAGAAACTCGGCATACACGGGGCGTTGCACCAGAATCCGGTTGGCGGCGCAGCAGTCCTGGCCGGAGGTCTGGAAGCGTGCGTCCAGCGCCACCTGCACCGCATGGTCGAGGTCGGCATCGCTGCAGATGATCAGCGGCGCATTGCCCCCCAGCTCCAGCGCCACCTTTTTTACGTCCTCGGCGGCGGCCCGGAGCACAAGCTTGCCGACGCGGGTGGAGCCAGTGAAGCTGACGGCGCGCACGCGGCTGTCCCTGACCAAGGTGTCCATGGCCATCTGGGGCTCACCCAGCACCACGTTGAAGACCCCGGCAGGCAAGCCGGCTTCCTCGGCCAACTGCGCCAGCGCGAGTGCCGAAAAGGGTGTTTCGTGAGCCGGCTTGACCACCACCGTGCAGCCAGCCGCGAGGGCGGCAGCCGCTTTGCGGGTGATCATCGCACTGGGGAAGTTCCACGGTGTGAGCAGGGCGCAGACACCTACTGGCGTCTTCCGGGTAGCCAAATCAGCACCGTCAATGTGGCTGGGGATGGTCTGCCCGTTGAGCCGTCGTGCTTCCTCGGCGAACCACGGAATGAAGCTGGCGGCATAGCGGATTTCGCCGCGCGCTTCGGCCAGCGGCTTGCCCTGTTCTTCGCAGAGCAGGCGGGCGAGATCTTCCTGATGCAGGAGGATCAGCTCGCCCCAGCGGCGCAAGAGGCGGCCTCGCTCGTCGAGGCTGGTATCACGCCAGGCCGGGAAGGCGCGTTCGGCGGCGTCCACCGCCGCCAGGATTTGAGCCTGATCGAGCATCGGTATGTGGCCGATGACGGTCTGGTTGGCTGGGTTTTGCACCGCGATGCTGGCGCCATTGGCACTGTGCAGCCATTGCCCGTCGACGTAGCAGAGCGATTTGAATAGCAGGGGATGCGCGAGGGCCATGGCCGATCTCCGGGACGTTGAACACGGGAGACAGGTTAGGGAGTTCGGACTGCCGGTTTTTTCTGCAATGGCCGGTGATGTCGGGGCTTTTTTCTGAGTCAGGCCCGCCGGTAGGGTAATTGTGAGGTGGGCAGGCGTGCGCGTTTGGTCAGGTTGCATCGTCAGACTCCATTGGAGGAATCTCGGTGCTCTCGCGAACCGTCCGGGTGACGATGTAGGTGAAGTAGCGCTCGATCCCCAGGTCTTCGAGCAGCAACTGGTCGATGAAGCGCTGGTAGTGGTCGACGTCGCGGGCGCGGATCATCGCGATGTAGTCGACACCGCCTCCGGTGGCGTAGCAGAAGCTCACCTCTGGGGCATCGCCCAGGCGTTGCTCGAAACGGCGCATGTCCTGCGCGGTATGGCGGGCGAGGGTGATCTCCACCAGCACCCGCTGGGTCCTGAACAGCGCGCTCCAGTCGATCTGCGCGCGATAGCCCTTGATCAGACCGGCCGCCTCCAGCTTGCGCACCCGCTCCCAGGCCGGCGTCACCGACAGGTTGATCGCCTCGGCGAGGGCTGACTTGGTGATCCGTCCGTCCTCGGAGAGGATGCGCAGGATCTTCAGGTCGTAGCGGTCGAGCTTGTGCATCGTCGTCCCCTGGGCCGGTTAGCCCACGACTTCGGCGATCACCGCCAGCGTATCGCCGCTCTGGATCAGACCGGGGAAGTGGCGCGCGGCGAGCAGGCCACTGCGTTTGGCGCGGTACTCGGTAGCGGGCGCGCCGGTGCGTCGGGCGCTGTGCACTCTGGCAATCACGTCACCTGAGGCGACCAGGTCGCCCAGGTCTCGACACATTTCCAGCAGGCCGTCCTCTTCGCTGGCAACGAAGCAGTCACCATCCGGCATGTCGAGCATCACCGAGGGGGCCGCGTCCACTTCTCCCGCCAGTAGGCCGAAATGAATCAGCAGGTTGCGCACGCCGCGTTCGGCAATCGCCAGGCTTTTCGCCGTACTGCTGCCACCACCGCCGAGCTCGGTGGTGACGAAGACCTTGCCCTGTTCCTCGGCTGCCGTGTCGTACATGCCCACCGCGTCCAGCTCCAGCATGCGCATGCAGTAGGGTGCGGCGAAGGCTCGCATACCCGCCTCGCAGGCGGCGTCCTGTTTCGGGTCCGGCAATTGGTGGCAGGCGGCGAAGGGCAGGAAGTCCAGCGTTTTGCCACCCGAATGAATATCCAGGACCACATCCGCCAGCGGCAGCAGCATGCACTGGAAGTAGTCGGCGATCTTCTGCGTAACGCTGCCGTCCGGTTTGCCAGGGAAGCTGCGGTTGAGGTTGCCCTTGTCGATGGGTGACGTGCGGGTGCCGGCCTGCACCGCCGGGGTGTTCATGAACGGCACAATGATTACCCGGCCATTGATGTCTTCGGCCTCCAGCGTCTGTGCCAGCTTGCTCAGAGCCAGCGGCCCCTCGTACTCGTCACCGTGGTTGCCGCCGGTGAGCAGCGCGGTGGGACCGTTGCCGTGTTTCACTACCGTGATGGGAATCATCACCGCGCCCCACGCGGAGTCGTCACGGGAATAGGGCAGCTTGAGGAAGCCGTGTTGCACGCCATCGCGGTTGAAGTCGACGGTGGGGCTGATGGGGTTGTCGCGAAGAACGTCGGTCATAGTCAGGGCCGTAGGGTGGATAGACCGAAGGCGTATCCACCGGATCATGTGGTTGGAGGCAGCTCAATCTTTCACGAACAACTGGCGCGGCACGTTGCAGAAGGTCTCGACGCCTGTGTCGGTGATCAAGATCGACTCGGTGATCTCCAGCCCCCAGTCGTCGAGCCACAGGCCCGGCATGAAGTGGAAGGTCATTCCCGGTTGCAGCACGCTCTCGTCGCTCGGTCGCAGGCTCATGGTTCTTTCGCCCCAGTCCGGCGGATAGCTGATCCCGATGGGGTAGCCGCAGCGGCTGTCCTTGTGGATGCCGAACTTCTCCAGCACCTTGAAGAACGCCCGGGCGATGTCGCCGGTGGTGTTGCCGGGCTTGGCTGCATCCAGTCCGGCGGCGATGCCTTCCACTACAGCCTGTTCGCCATCGAGAAAATGCTGCGGTGGTTTGCCGAGGTAAACGGTGCGCGACAGCGGGCAGTGGTAGCGTTTGTAGCAGCCGGCAATCTCGAAGAAAGTGCCTGCGCCGGCCTGCATGGGCGAATCATCCCAGGTCAGGTGGGGCGCGCTGGCGTCAGCACCGGTGGGAAGCAGTGGCACGATGGCGGGATAGTCGCCGCCATGGCCATCGGCCCCGAGGATGCCGGTGCGGTAAATTTCTGCCACCAGCTCGTTCTTGCGCAGACCCGGTTCGATCTTCTCGAGAATCGCCGCGTGCATGTTCTCGACGATCCGCGCAGCGATGCGCATGTAGCCGATCTCGGTAGGTGACTTGATTGCCCGCTGCCAGTTCACCAGCCCGGTAACGTCAGCGAAGCGCGCGGCCGGCAGGTGCTGATGCAGCGAGCGGAAGGCGGTGGCGCTGAAGTAGTAGTTGTCCATCTCCACGCCGATGGCCAGCTTGTCCCAGCCACGGGCGGCGATCACGTCGCTGGAGAGGTAATCCATCGGGTGTCGCTCGCGGGACTGCACATAGTGGTCGGGGTAGCCGACGATGCTCGCCGGGTCCATGAACACGGTGCGCCGGGCGCCGTTGGCGTCCTGCCCGCGACCGAACCAGACCGGCTCGCCGTCCAGTGCCAGCAGGACGCATTGATGCACATAGAACGACCAGCCGTCATAGCCGGTCAGCCAGGCCATGTTGGATGGATCACTGACGATCAGCAGCTCGACACCCTGCGCCTGCATGGCCGTGCGGGTCTTCGCCAGACGCTGGGCGTATTCCTCCCGGGAAAAGGGGAGGTTGACGACAATCTCGGACATGGAAAGAGTCCTCGTGGTGATGAATTCGAATCGCTAGCTTTGAAAGGCCAGCCCCTTGCTTGCCTGCACAGCTCGCTCGAAGGCGAGGCTGGCGATGGCGGTGTCCTGGGCGCCGGTGCCGGTGAGATCGCAGAGGGTGATCTGCTCTGGCGAGGTGCGTCCCTGCTGCTGGCCAGCGATGATCTGGCCCAGTTCGGGGAAGATGTCGTGTTCGCTCACCAGCCCGGCGGCGAGCGCGTGGTGCAGCTCGCCCAGCAGGCGGGTCTGGCTCAGGCGGTCGGGGACATAGCGGTCGACACGGGCCAGCACTGCCGGGGCAATTTCGTTCTTGTGCTCGGCGTCTGAACCCATGGCGGTGATGTGCAGGCCGGGGCGCAGGTGCTGAGGCTGGATCAGCGGTTCGCGGCTCGGGGTGGTGGTGATGGCGATGTCGGCGCCGTCGAGCGCGGCGTCGATACTCGACACCGCATGGGCGTCTGGTAATTCAGCCGCCATCGCCTCGGCCTTGCCGGCGTCCCGCGCCCAGATGCGCACCTCGCGCACCGGACGAACCAGCCGCAGCGCCGACAGTTGCAGCCGGGCCTGTTCGCCGGCGCCCAAGATTGCCACGACGCCAGCGTCTTCCCGCGCCAGCCATTTTGCTGCAACCGCACCGGCGGCAGCTGTGCGTACAGCGGTGAGGTAGCCGTTGTCCAGCAGCAGCGCATCGGCCAGACCGGTGTGTGCGGAGAACAGCATCATTAGCCCGTTCAGACTCGGCAGGCCTAGGCTTGGATTGTTGAAGAAGCCGGGGCTGACCTTGATGGCAAAGCGCGGCACGCCCGGCAGGTAAGCGGTCTTCACGTCCACCTCGCCATTGTGCTCGGGGATGTCCAGCCGAAGGATGGGAGGCATCGCCACAGGAGCGGTGGCCAGCAGGCGGAAGGCGTTTTCCACGGCGGCGAGGCTGTCTGCATCGAGGGTGATGCAGGCGCGCAGATCGGTTTCGTTGAGCAGCAGAGTGTTGGCCATGGTGGCTCCTTCAGGCGTCGGCGCCGTTCAACACCCGCAGGTGCTGTTCGGTATCGAGGTTGCGACCGCTGACCACCACCACCACCGGCCCGCGCGGTGTGACCAGGCCTTCCAGCAAGGCCGCGATGCCGACGGCGGCGGCACCTTCCACCACCAGTCGTTCGGCGTAGTAGGCGTGGCGGATGCCGCGAGCAATGGCTGGCTCGTCGAGCAGGTGGACGTGGTCGCACAGCTCGCGGGTGAGGGCGAAGGTGTAGCGATTATTGAGGTCGATGCCGCCGCCGAGGGAGTCGGCCAGGGTTGGGAGTTCTTTCACCTCCACCGGATACCCGGCGGCGAGACTCGCGTGCATGGCGGCGCCTCGGCGCATGCTGATGCCGTGGGTGCAAATGTCGGCGCGGGTCTGCTTGAGGGCCAGTGCCACGCCCGCGAACAGACCGCCACCGGAGAGGGGGATCAGCACCTCGGCCACGTCCGGGCACTGTTCGAGGATCTCCAGCCCGAGAGTGCCCTGACCGGCGATGACATCCGGGTGATCGAACGGCGGGATGAAGGTGGCGCCCTGCTCGGTGGCAATCCGCTCGGCCTCGTGCTGGGCATCGTCCTGACTGCGTCCGCTGATGACGACGTCAGCCCCAAGGTCCCGGATCGCCTGCACCTTGTTGGCCGGTACCAGTCTGGACAGACACACCGTCGCCTGAATGCCCAACTGCGAGGCGGCATAGGCCAATGCACGACCGTGGTTGCCCGTGGACGCAGTCACGACGCCCAGGGCTTTCTGCTCGTCGGTCAACCTAGCGACCGCGTTGCTTGCGCCGCGTAATTTGAAACTGCCAGTGGCCTGCTGCGACTCCAGCTTCAGCCATACCGGGACACCCAGTTGCCGGCTCAATTCGGGCGAGGGCTCCAGCGGGGTGCGCCGGATCAGCGGGTGGATGCGCTGCTGGGCGGCAGCGAGATCGGCAAGAGCGAGTGACGGCATGGCGGCGTTCCGGCAGGTCGGATGCGGCCGAGTGTAAGAGCGGGAAATTGAGCGGCTGAATGTACTAGGACGATTTTTTGCCAGTACGCCTGGCGAGTTGCTTGAGCCGGTCGCGCGGGACCGGACTTGCGCCGTGGCTGTTCAGAACTCGTGAACCTTGGGGTATTGCTCGAAGACCTGGCGGATAGTCTTCAGTCCCTTGCGCATCTGTGCCTCGCTGCATTCGGCGCCGACGCACAGACGCACCGCGCGAGGTCTGGGAGATCCGGGCGGCATGAAGGGGTCGGGCAGGGTCAGGGCGATGTGCTGTCGGCGCAGTTCGCGCAGCAGCGCGTCGGTGTCCCAGCGGTCCGGCACTCGCAGCCAGGTGTTGAGCGAGTACTCATGGTGGCCCAGCAGGTAGTCGCCCAGTGCGCCCTCGACCAATGCCTGACGGTTGGCCAGCAACTGTCGCTGAAGCTGCACGAGGTCGTCGGCCTGGCCGCCGTTGATCCAGCGGGCGGCGATCTCCCCCATCAGCGGTGTGCCCATCCAACTGTTCACCCGCAGGATGCTTTCGGTACGCAGTGCCAGGCGCCTGGGCATGGCGAGGTAGCCGACGCGCAGCCCGGTGAGCACCGACTTGGTCAGGCTGGTGCAGTAGAAGGACAGCTCCGGCAGGTAGTGTCTCAGCGGTTTGGTGGACTGCTGGCCGGCCAGCAGGGGGCCGTAGACATCATCCTCGATGATGTAGACGCCGTAGCGCCGGGCGATCTCGGCGATCTCCCGGCGTCGCTCATCGGGCATTACGGCGCTGGTGGGATTGTTCAGGTTCGGCGTGCAGACCAGCGCGGTGATGCGCTCATTGCCGCACATGTCCTCGAAGTGTTCCGGGTTGAGGCCGAAGCGGTCCATCTCGAGGCCTTTCAACGTGAAACCGAGTACCTGCGAACTGCCGATGGCGCCATGATCGGTCAGCCCCTCACACAGCACCACGTCGTCTGGTCCGGCGAGGGAAGCCAGCGCGAGAAAGATGGCATGGGCGGTGCCGTTGGTGATCAACAGGTCATCGGTCTCGACCTCAAGCCCCAGCCCGGCCAGCCAGCGCGCCCCGGCCTCACGGTGATGTTCGAGCCCGGCGATAGGGCGGAAGGCGTGCATCCAGGGCTGATGAGGTTCGTCCGCCAACTCGCGGCAGGTTTCTCGCCAGAGGCGGTCGTGCTCGCCGGTGTGCAGCATCCGGGCGTTGGAGAAATCCAGCAGGGTGCCTTCGGTGCGGTCGAGCATCGAGGTGGCGACCTTTTCGCTCGTGCGCCGCGAGACGAAGCTGCCGCGACCGACCTCACAACGTACGCGGCCCTGGCGCTCCAGTTCCTTGTAGGCATTAGTGACGGTCTGCACGCTGATGCCCAGCGCGTCAGATACCTGCCGCTGCGGAGGCAGCCGCTGGCCGTCGACCAGTTCGCCGCGCTCGATGTCCACAGTAATCGCCCGCACTAGCAGCTTGTATTTGGACTCACCCTGACGGGCAGCGCTCAGCACTTGCTTCCAGTTCTGCATCTTCCTCGGCCCCTGCGGTCAATCTTGCACAGGATGCAATCCAGAGCCGGGAGGCTCAATTGTCCTAGTGCAATACCGCGACGAAACAACCTTTCGTATGCTCCGGCCGGAGGGTGCAGCGCGGCGATCAGCCGCTGACAGACGCCCATGACGCCAGATGCACCGTCGAACGACCTCTGCCTTCCATTGCGATTTCATTGAAATCAGCCCGAGACCACCGCGTGGGAGTACTCCAAGATGAGCAGCATTGTTACCACCCCTTTTCGCCGTCTCGCCCTGGCCTGTTCGGCCGTCATCGCCCTGGGGCTTGCCGGTGTGGCTCAGGCCGATACCCTCGACAAACTGAAGAAAGGCGGCACCGTCCGTATCGGCTATGCCAACGAAACCCCCTTTGCCTTCACAGCGCTGGATGGCTCGGTGACCGGTGAGTCGCCTGAGATCGTGAAGAAAATCTTCGAGAAAATGGGCGTGAAGAAGGTCGACCCGGTACTGACGGAATGGGGCTCGCTGATTCCCGGCCTGCGTGCCGGCCGTTTCGACGTGATCGCCGCCGGTATGTACATCACCCCCGAACGTTGTAAGCAGGTGCTGTTCACCGATCCGCAGTACCAGCTGCCCGATGCCCTGCTGACGAAATCCGGTAACCCGAAGAACCTGCATAGCTATGACGACTTTGCCAATAGCGGCGCGACCCTCGCGATCATGGCGGGTACGGTGAACCTCGGCTACGCCCGTGACGCTGGCATCAAGGACGAGCAGATCCTTCAGGTGCCGGACACGGCGGCGCAGTTGCAGGCAGTGCGTGCCGGCCGTGCCGATGCCGCCGTCGGGACTCAACTGACCATGAAGGGCTTGGCAGAGAAGGGCGGCGACAGCCTCGAAGCAGTCACCGAGTTCAAGGACGATCCGTCCCACACCGGTTACGGCGCGCTGGCATTCCGCCCTGAAGACAAGGCACTGCGCGATGCCGTCAACGCCGAGCTGAAGAAATGGCTGGGCAGCGAAGAGCACCTCGCCACGGTTGCGCCGTTCGGTTTCGACAAGTTGAACGTGACCACGCAAACTGCCGCAGAGCTCTGCGGCCAGTAATCGACGCCTGCCTCCAGGGGTCGCAGGGTTGATATCGTGCGGCCCCTGGCTATCGAGCGGAAATGCCAATGTTTGAACTACTTCCTCTGCTGTTGCAGGGTGTCTGGGTCACGATTCAGATCACCTTCTGGGGCTCGCTGCTGGCGATCATTGCGGCGGTGATCGCGGCTCTGGGCCGGCTGTCACTGCTGAGACCGATACGCTGGCTAGCCATTGTCTACATCGAGATTTTTCGTGGCACGTCGCTGCTGGTGCAGTTGTTCTGGCTGTACTTCGTCCTGCCCATGCCGCCGTTCAGCGTGGAGATGAGTGCGTTTTCCGTCGCGATTCTGGGGCTTGGCTTGCACATCGGGGCATACGGGGCAGAGGCGATGCGTGGGGCCATTCGATCAGTGCCTAAGGGCCAATACGAAGCAGGACTGGCGCTGAACATGACGCCCGCGACCCGCTTTCGCCGAATCATCCTGCCGCAGGCTCTGCTGGCAGCGATTCCGCCAGGCACCAACCTGCTCATCGAGTTGCTGAAGAACACCTCACTGGTGTCGCTGATTACGCTGTCGGACCTCGCCTTTCGCGCCCGTCAGTTGGATCAGGCGACCTTTCGTACTCTGGAAATCTTCGCCCTGACCCTGGTGCTGTATTTCGTCATGGCCCAGGTGATCAACCTCGGCATGCGTTTTCTGGAGCGGCGCCTGGCCCGTGGCCGGATGCGGGGAGGCTTGTGATGGATCAACCGATTTTCGACTGGCACTTTGCGCTCAGCATCCTGCCGCAGTTGCTGCAGGCGTCGCTGAAAACACTGATCCTGACCTTTGGCGGTTTTGCCATCGCCATTGTGCTTGGCCTGTTCTTCGCGCTGGGGCGCCGCAGCCGCTTTCACTGGGTGTCCTGGCCGATGGCCGGGCTGATCGAGTTCATCCGCAGCACGCCGTTGCTGATCCAGGTCTATTTCCTGTTCTACGTGTTCCCCAATTACGGGTTGAATCTCACCGCCATGCAGGCGGGGCTGGTCGGGATCGCCCTGCATTACGCGTGCTACACCGCCGAGGTCTATCGGGCGGGGCTGGACGCGGTACCACGCGGTCAGTGGGAGGCCGTGACTGCGCTGAACATGAAACCGATGACGGCCTACCGAAACATCATTCTTCCGCAGGCACTGCGGCCGATCCTTCCGGCGCTGGGCAACTACCTTGTCGCGATGCTCAAGGACACCCCGGTGCTGTCCGCGATCACGGTGGTGGAGATCATGCAGCAGGCCAAGAACATCGGTTCGGCGAGCTTCCGCTACCTGGAGCCGATCACGCTGGTGGGTCTGTTCTTCCTGCTGCTGAGCCTGGCGCTAGCCTGGTGCGTGCGGCGCATGGAAGACCGCATGGAGCTAGCGCCGCGATGATCCCATTCCATTTTAATCATTCGTGCAGGAGATCAGGCCCATGCCTCTCGTCCACTTCAACAAAGTGACCAAGCGCTACGGCAACTTCACCGTGCTGAACGGGCTGGACCTGGATGTTCACGCGGGGGAAAAAGTGGCGATCATCGGCCCGAGCGGGTCCGGCAAATCCACGCTCCTGCGTACGCTGATGACCCTCGAAACCATCGACGAGGGCGAGATCGTGGTGGACGGCGACCCCCTCACCCACATGGCGATGCCCTCCGGCCACCTGGTGCCGGCCAACACCCGTCACCAGCGACGGGTACGCGGCAAGATCGGCATGGTGTTCCAGAGCTTCAACCTGTTCCCGCATATGAATGCCTTGCAGAACGTGATCGAAGCGCCGATCCAGGTGCTCGGCCTGTCGAAGGTGGAGGCAAAGGAGCGTGCCGTTGAATTGCTGGAGATGGTCGGCCTGGGCGACAAGCTGGCGCACTACCCGGCGCAATTGTCCGGCGGGCAGCAACAACGCGTGGCCATTGCACGCGCGCTGGCGATGCGTCCGAAGGTGATGCTGTTCGACGAAGTCACCTCGGCGCTGGACCCGGAGCTATGCGGCGAAGTACTCAACGTCATCCGCCGGCTGGGCAGTGAACACAACCTGACCATGTTGATGGTGACCCATCAGATGGGCTTCGCCCGTGAATTCTCCGACCGTGTGTGCTTCTTTCACCAGGGACGCATTCACGAACAGGGCACGCCAGATGAGCTTTTCGGTAATCCGCAGGAAGAGCGTACCCGCGCGTTTTTAAGTGCGGTGAATGAAGCGCATTAAAGGTTCTGGATGCGCGTCTTGCTCGCCCGCCTCAAGTACTGATCTTCTCATGATCTATAAGCTGGGAAGACCGCTTCGGGTCGGTAGCAGTCCCTTTTTGACATACGCTTTCAGTGGCTGCGAGCGCTCGCGATGCTGGCGGTGGCGCTGTAGAAGGTTCTGACTGGCCTGGTTGCCCAAGCATACGTCCCCCAGCCGCGTATGAATTCGCCGCGGACGTCTGGCAGCTTTGAAGGTGGTGGACCCGTTACCGGCGCCGAAGGTGGTGCCGATCGCAGCGAAGAGCGTCGCATAGGTAGTCCGTCTGACGGCGGCACTATTGGCCTTCAGATAACCCAGAGGCGCCGCGGTCATCGTGAAGAAGACGATGGTGCCAGCGCGCTCGCCAATTTTGTTGCCGACCCAGCGGGTGAACGCGGCGTTGTTGCTCCGGTCACCGGACGCCACAGTTAGCGTTTCCAGGCGTTGGTGACCCATTGGGCGACCAGGCCACAGGGGGGCAAATCGTTCGATGCTCGCTTTCAGGGCGTCAATGCGTTGGCGTAGTTCAGCCGGAGTAGCGGAGAACGCGCTTTGGAAGGGCGTGAGCGTAGAAGGCTGTAGCGACACCACGGACACGCCGCTGTCCTGTATTCGTTCCAGGGCGGCGGCCGCCGCCCTGAGATCGGTCGGCAGCTTGTTCTCCGCCACGTCGAGTGGATGGCCCAAGCGCACTGCAAGATCCAGCTACTGGACGAGCGAGAGTGGTTGGGTCGTGATCTGGCTGATGGCCAGGGTAGGTAGCGGCGCATTGGTTTGCTGGAAGTGGGCGGTAGCGACTTTGCCGTGGTGAGGGAGGGATCGATTAAGTGAGTCCATCCAATTCCTGTTGAGCGAGTAGTGGATGCGCTGGCGGCGTAGCCGATGTACCTGGGCGCAAGGCGTTCGATCAAGCGGATGCGGATCAGGTCTGCGCAACGTGTGAAAAGTGAATGGCCGCCTTTGGCGTCTGCCTGGAAAGAGATTGGGACCGCAGTCTCTACCGCGTGTGCTCGGCCAGCTCGTGCATAACAATATGCGTCCGCATACATACGCCGCATCCTGTCTGCATTGCAACGTTTCCCGTAAAGCTTATCTTCATAGTTCTGGTAGAAAGTAAGTTATTGCTAAAATCGACAGGCAACGTGGTCTCATCGCTGGTGTCTGTTTCCAGCCGCTCTTATCCCCATGGCCTCTTTCTTGGTTGTTGGCCTGGTCGTGATGTTCAAACCAATGCAGCGTTAGGATCTTGTAAATGACTGAGTTCAAAGCTCTAAAGGCACGCTCCGTTGGCCCGTGTGGGTCGCGGCGTTGGGCGTGTTGCTGTTTGGCCTGCCGTTCCTGGTAGGTGGCGCCTATCTGGTAAGCCTGGGGGGCTCGCTGTACTTTCTACTCGCCGGCATCGCCCTGACGCTGTCTTCGTGGTGGTTGTTCAGGTGCCGCCTGGCCGGTGCGTGGCTTTTCGGCGTTGCTATGATAGCGACCGTGATCTGGGCCATTGTGGACGCCGGGCTGGTGTTCTGGCCACTAATCTCGCGGCTGTATGCCTTCGCGGCGCTAAGCCTGGTCGTCGCCTTGGTTTATCCCACGCTGCGCAAGGCCAACGGCCAGGCCGCCGGGCGGGGTGGATACGCCTTAAGTGCACTGCTGGCCGTCGGCATCGTCGCCGCTGGCTGGGGTATGTTCGTTCCCCATGCGTCGGTCGCCGCGACGGGGGCGGGGCCAGGCTTGACCGCCGTCGATCCGGCGAAGGCGCAAAAGGATTGGCGGCATTATGGCAATGACGAAGGCGGCAGCCGTTTCGCCGCGCTCGATCAGATCAATCGCCAGAACGTGAACGAATTGCAGCCCGCCTGGACCTATCACACGGGCGACATCGCCTACAGCGATGGCAACGGCGCCGAAGACCAGCTCACCCCCCTGCAGGTCGGTGACAAGCTGTTCATCTGTACCCCGCACGACAACCTCATCGCGCTGGAGGCCGATACCGGGCGGCAGCTGTGGAAGAACGAGATCAAGGCGCAGTCCAAGGTGTGGCAGCGCTGCCGCGGCCTCGCTTACTTCGATGCCACCGCACCGGTGGTCCAACCCACCGATGGCAGCACGCCGGCCACCGCCGTGGCGGTCGCCCCGGGTGCCCAGTGTCAGCGGCGCCTGCTGACCAACACCATCGACGCGCGGTTGATCGCGGTTGATGCCGACACCGGTGAGTTTTGCCGCGATTTTGGTAACGGCGGGCAAGTTGACTTGAAGGCGGGCCTCGGCAAGGTGCCGGATTCCTACTACCAGCTATCCTCCGCGCCGCTGATGGCCGGCACCACCGTGGTGGTGGGCGGTCGGGTGGCCGACAACGTGCAGACCGACATGCCGGGCGGGGTGATTCGCGGATTCGACGTGATTACCGGCCAGATGCGTTGGGCATTCGATCCGGGTAATCCAGCCGACCGCGCAGCTCCCACGGGTGACCGTACCTACGTGCGCAGCACGCCTAACAGCTGGGCGCCGATGTCGTACGATCCCGCCATGAACACGGTCTTCCTGCCAATGGGCAGCTCGTCCACCGATATCTACGGCGTGGAGCGCACCCGGCTCGATCACACCTATGGGGCGTCCGTGCTGGCGCTCAATGCCAGCACGGGCGAGCAGAAGTGGGTCTATCAGACCGTCCACAACGATCTGTGGGACTTCGACCTACCGATGCAACCCAGCCTGATCGACTTTCCCAAGCCGGATGGCAGCCGCGTACCGGCGCTGGTGATCGGTACCAAGGCCGGGCAGATCTATGTCCTCGACCGAGCGACGGGCCAGCCGCTGACCGCCGTGCAAGAGGTACCGGTCAAGCCCTCCAACATTCCCAACGAGCCCTACTCGCCGACGCAGCCGCTGTCGGTCGGGATGCCGCAGATCGGCGCTCAGCGCCTGCGGGAATCGGACATGTGGGGTGCTACGCCCTTCGACCAGCTGCTGTGCCGCATCGCCTTCAAGCAGATGCGCTATGAAGGCCTCTATACCGCACCAGGTACCGACATTTCCCTGAGCTTCCCCGGCTCGCTGGGCGGCATGAATTGGGGCAGTCTATCCACTGATCCGGTCCACGGCTTCATCTTCGTCAACGACATGCGCCTGGGGTTGTGGAGCCAGATGGTGCCGCAGGTCAAAGACGCGAAGGCCGCGACCGGTGGCGAAGCCTTGAACACCGGTATGGGAGCAGTGCCGCTCAAGGGCACGCCCTATGCCGTGAACAAAAATCGCTTCCTGTCGGTGGCCGGCATTCCCTGCCAGGCGCCACCGTTCGGTACCCTGACCGCGATTGACATGAAGACGCAGAAGATCGCCTGGCAGGTACCGGTCGGAACCGTCCAAGATACCGGCCCGCTGGGTATCAAGATGCACCTGCCCCTGCCCATCGGCATGCCGACATTGGGTGGAACCCTATCCACGCAGGGCGGCCTGGTGTTCATTGCCGGCCCTCAGGATTACTACCTGCGCGCCTACGACTCGGCGGATGGCACCGAGTGGTGGAAAGCCCGCTTGCCAGTCGGCAGCCAGGGCGGTCCCATGACCTATGTGTCGCCCAAGACCGGCAAGCAATACGTGGTTATCACCGCCGGGGGGGCGCGTCAGTCGCCGGACCGTGGTGACTACGTCATCGCCTACACGTTGCCGGATCGGAAGTGACCGCGCGGCCCCTGCTGGTGCGGGAGGTCAAGGCATGGAAGCATCAGATTGCGGGGTCGTGATTCGCAGCGGAACGCCTTATGTCCGGGCGAACTCGGACAGACAGAAAGGCAACAACGTCGAACCGGACTAGGCTCACTCAGGCCACGGATGGCCTACCTTCTCTGCGCAAGAGCAGATGGTCTGCGCATAATCGGTGCAAGCCAAGTTCAAGAGCTCGCCATTCACAATGGCGCGGCCTGCGCGCTTTCAGGCACGCCATCCTACGCGGTCTGCGTTAGCGCAGGTGCTGCCTCCGACGCTTCGCCTGCGAGCCGCGGCTTGATTCGATCGGTGACGTCACGCGCTAGTGGGTAGCCGGTGCGATGATAGGGCTGACCGTCGCAGCGAGCGATCATGAACAGTCGCTCGCGGCTGGTTGGCGCGCCATAGTAGGAAGCCCGGCCCACCTCCCACTCGACTTCGTAACCCATGCCCTCCAGCAGTTGCATGAACCGGCGCCAGATTTGCCCCTTGCGCTTGGGGTCAGGCACCAAGAACTGGTTGTGGACCGGCACCTGCTCGCCGACGTCAGCTACCCGGTTCACGAACTTCTTGGGCTTCGTCGGGTGACGGATACGGTCTCGGGTCACGACCCGGCCGGTTGCAGGGTCGCACTTGGTGATCAGCGGGCCATACTGAAGGATCTGCTTCACGTTCTCGAGGCAGATCACCCGCGGCTGCTTCTTGTCGGCCCATTTCAGCCCAATCCAAGAGAGATTTCGGATTTCGTGCTGCCGCGGCTGGCCGCCGGCCGCCTGGCTGTGGTGGGTGCAATCAGGCAACATGTGAAACCAGCCCACCCGGCGGCGGCCGCGCCAGGCAGCTCGATGCGTTGCTGATTGCACTGCAGGCATCAGCCTACCAGCTCGGCGGGAGCGGCCTGAGCTATGCACTCAAGGGCGCCTACAGGCTCAAGGACAATTCCGAGGCACTACCCGAGATCACTCCGTGCGGCATGGACTTGACGTCCTTCAACAGCGTCGGGCTCGGCTCGCCCATATGGCTCTACAGCCCGGCGCCGCCGATCTGGGCCGCCGTCGAGCACAACTGCTTTGATGGTCAACACGTCGTGCTATTCAACACCTTCAACAGCCACTTTGGCGACGATCACATCGCCCGGCTGCAGGCCAAGGTGTTGCCCTGTGGTGCGCTCTCCTTCGAGCACCGCCATGTCCTGCGCGGGCGCATGACCCAGCAGCTGACCGCCGAACAGATGCTCCAGGCTATCGATGCGGAGTGGTTGGGCTCATCCAGCGAACCTTGATTCATCCGACCGTTTGGCACCTGTGTGCGGGGCCACGAAACCAATAATCGCTTCTGGCCGATTGCTGCTCTCTAGCAACGTCCGCTATGGGTCGAAAGCTGACAACTTGCGTTCTATCGATTCTCCGTACGCTGGCTGCATCAACTGCAGGAAGCCAAGATGAGATCTATAGAACCCCTCGGCCCGGAACGGGCATCCTTCCCCCTCGAGCACTACCGCCAGGCGATCCTGTGCAAGGAGGCCTATCCCTGGGCGCGGCGGTACCTCGCCTCCCTGCAGTCGGGAGGTGTTCGCGATGTACTGGGCGCGGTGTCCTTTAACCTGCAGCAGCCCGTCCAGCTCATAGCCGAAGCTGTCCAGTGTGGTTGGTTCGTAGTGCCGAACGGCAAGAACGGGACGTTCAGCGCTCGCCACTTTGCCGAGCGCGGCCGGATGGCCGCAGCGCTGCCGTGGCTGCCGGACATCCTGCAGCGGGCGCTACAGGCCGAATCACGGGCGCGGCACCACCGCCCCGCGGAACGCTACACCTTCGGCGTTCGGCGGCTGCCCGGGTTCGTGGATCTGGCCCTGGCCTTGCCTCACCGCCTGTCTCGGCTCCCGCTCGATCACCAGGTTGGCGCCACCACGGGGGAGCTGTGGTTCGAGGTACTGGCTGACGTGCACGCTGTGACCGCCGCGCTCGCGGCGCAGATCGAGTGCTTTGCGCCGGCGTGGATGTGGGCTCCGGCCGCCTCACTTGAACACCAGGTTGAGCGCCTGCGGCAGCATGGGTGCGCGAACCTGCTGATTGCCTACGTGTCGCAGACCCGAGACCGCTGGATCGATAGTCCTGAGCAAAAGAAGCTCGAGGATGTGTTGTACCGAGGGTTACCGGTGGTGGAGTACGAACGGTGGTACCTGGAGAGGGCTGCGCGAGCGCGAGCAGATGAGGAGGGACGCTGGCGCGCGCCCTTCGCCCGGATCCGTGAGCTCGCCGGAATCTTCGATGACGCTCGCAGCTTTGCGCGGATACCGCTGGGGCGGCTGATCCGCGAGCTTTCGGGAGGCCGCTTCATATTGCGGCGCGAGGCAGCTTCAAATCCCAGCCTGGTCGTCGAAGTCTCGCCGAACTACCTGGTCGGCGCGGGAGAGGGGATAGACGAGCCATTCGCGCTCGCAAACTTTTGCCAGGCGCTTGCCGATGCGCTGGCCGATGTTCCGTGTTCCTTTCCTGGGTGCCTTGAGGCGTGCCGCCAGGCGCGCGCCTCGCTCATCGCGTTCCAATCCGACACGGCTGCGCCCTGCGAGCGTGCCGGCTAGCGCCTGAGACGAGCTAACTGCAGGTTCACACCCCTGGCCGGCGTGAACCTCGCCCGCGGCAGTACTGAGCTATGCGAGGATGACGGTCATCTGGCCTATAGGAGACCAATGATGAAGGTACGCATTGAGGTAACGACGGACGAGCTCGAGGACATGGGGTGCGACTCGGTCGACGAGCTTGCAGCCCGCCTGCGTGAGCAGCTGGATAGCGGCATTGTGGGCGAGGCCGGTGAGGCGGTTAGCGATTGGCTCGTTTCCTACGAGCTGACGGCTAAGCTCGCGGGGTAGTGGAACATGGAAATCGTTCCTGCCTTCGGCGCCGACGTCATGTATGCACTGATGTGGCTCTGCGTGATAGCCAGCGTCTGCAGCGCCGGTTCGTGGCTGTGGAAGCTCCTCATCAACCTGGATATCCGGCAGGACTACGCTCCGGCCCTGTGGGCGATAGGCCTGGCGTTGGGCGCCTTGTTGCTGTGGCGGGGCCAGGGCGCGCTTGGCAGTGAAGCGCCGCGCTATGAACGAGGCGAGGCGTCGTTCATCACCTTCTGGATGTTGCTTTCAGCCTTCTGCCTCTTTGGCCCTTTCGCGCTCCTATTCCATCGCTCGCCGGATTCACCCAAAGGGCCCAGTGCCTAGCCCTTCAGCCAGCCTCTTGCTGGACGCCCGCCCAGGCGGTTCGTGTCACGTGGCATCCCACTCATCCCCCGGCATAATCCGCTTCATGAACTCGTCAAAGAGCGGCACGGTGAACGCAGTATCACCATGGTTAGGGCTCCAGATCATGCCTTTGGCAATCAGGCTATTGCGGGTCGGCCCAAGGGCTGTCACACGTCGCCCGAGCTTTTCTGCAATATCCCCTGACCTATGCGGCCCTGCACCAAGCTCAGCCATGGCGCGGAGGTACTTTTTCTCAGCTGGTGTGAGCCGATCAAAACGAACCCGGAAGAAGCTCTCATCAAGAGCGGCTACGGCCTCGCCAGTGGCGCGCTCTACGTCCATC
The DNA here is from genome assembly GCA_963519325.1 of uncultured Pseudomonas sp. Lineage (GTDB taxonomy): Bacteria > Pseudomonadota > Gammaproteobacteria > Pseudomonadales > Pseudomonadaceae > Chryseomonas. The sequence goes on from CAUQPA010000004.1 coordinate 22,040, forward strand.
TTCGTGATGGGGCTCTGCTCTGCCACATCCCACGCATGCTTACCCCACTCCTGAAGGAAATAGGGATAGCCCCTGGTCTGATCCACAACAAGCCCCACAGCCTCGGCTTCGAACTTGACACCCTCGTCATCAGCCGGCTTTACGATAGCTATTGCCGCTTCAGCCTGGCTCAGCGGGCCAATTTCCGGGTAGTCGAAAAGCCGCTCTGCATAGGACTTTGCGTTACCAGCTCGCCCGCGCAGTTGAGGCAGGCCAGCACCTACCACAGTCACTGGCAGCCGGCTCTGAGCGCACCGATGGAGAGCAGAGATTAATGCGGCAAGCTCACCTTCACCCACGTACTGAAGTTCGTCGATAAAGATGACCAGCGCGGTATCGCCTTGCCGAGCGGCTGAGCCTGCTTGCTCAAGCAAGGCAGCCAAATCGCTTTCGAGATCACCGTTGTCGGCAAGGCCTGGCTCAGGGTCGAAGTCCAGCCCTACCTCAATGTCGTTGTAGGTCACCTTCAAGGCCTTGGCGAAGCCTGCCAAGGCGCGCAGGCCACGCTGAGCCATGTCTTTCGCTGCCTCAACCCGGCTTAACCGAAGTAATGCGAGGCGCAATTGGGGGGCCAGCAGCGCTGGCAGGGAGCGACCTTCAGGTGCCTCGATACGGATCGTATGAACCCCTGCGGCCTCGGCATCTGTACGCATTTGGTCGAGCAACACGGTCTTGCCCACGCCGCGCAACCCGACCATCAAAACGCTTTTGGCCGGGTTTCCTCGGCGCAATCTTGCAATGCCAATCCTCACGCGCTCACGAAGTTCACCTCGGCCAGCCAACTCGGGTGGCGGCGTGCCGGCCCCCGGAGAATAAGGATTACTGATAGGGTCCATAGCTATACAAACCTTTGGAGGTTTATCGGATTTAGATAAATCTACATAAATTCGCTACAAGCTGCAAGGTGAGTGACTTCGAACAGCCAACTCGAATGCCCGGCGAATCGTCGCCAGATCTACCGTCAAATAAGGCTTTGAGTGGTTGAGGTGCTGGTGGCCCACGATCGTCTGCACCATCTCCCGTCGCCGGCCGCGAGTACGCGAGCAGCCAGGGAGCGCCGCCCACTAACCGACACGTAGCGCGGCAAGGTCCTCGGGCTCGCCTTTAGCATCAAGCTCACGAGCCGATGCAGCAGGTTCACGGCCCATGAGTCGTTTTGCCTGGATTCAGTAACCGAGCCAGATAAGCACATCGCAGGCTTTGTACTCGGGGTGGTCGCCCAGCTCTGCGAACATTTCAGACGGATCGAGCGTGTGCTTCCGGCATTCACGTTCCGCGTCTTCACGGGTCACCATTCTTTCCTCATCCATCGCTTCATCGAGCGTCATTATGCTTGCTACCTGTTTGGGTTATTCGGCCACGCTTTGAAACTTGGCCGCCTAAGAGGCCCCCTTCCAGGGGATATTTACCTGGGGCTGCTGATCTCATGCCATGCCTTGTAATGCGGTGTAGCGCATCTGTATGGGGGGGACGATTAGGTCATTAGCCAGGGCGCAGAAGTGGGATCAGGATCCGAAGTGGCAAGCTGCGATCGAGAAAGCCAAGACCCCGAAAGAGGTCGTGGCTCAACGATTAGGTTTCCGCTACACCCTGGTGCGCGTGGTGCCCGACAAGTCCGATCCGGCCCTGAGCAAGGGGCTGGAGCAGGAAGTGGAGGGTCTTTCCGGACAGCTGTTCCGGGAGATCGCGGACGCGGCCGAGGACCTGGTGGATGGCAGTTTCGCCAACAAGTCCTCTGTCAGCCGCAAGGCGGTCAGCGCGATCCTGAAGATTCACCGCAAGCTCACCTCGCTTGCGTTCTTGAATCCTGGGATCCATCTGGTCGCCGAGCACATGATGTCCGTCATCGAGCAGCTCCCCAAAAAGGGGCCGTACGAGGGTGGGCATTTCCAAACGCTGCAGACACTCATGCTGTCCTTGAGTGACGAGCGCAACATCTCGAAGCTGGCAGCGTCCTTCGCGGCATCTGCTGCGCAGACTGCCGCCACCGGTGGCGTGCCGGCGGCGAGTGTCGTGATCGAACAGGCCCCGGCAGCTGCTGGGGCCGTCGTAGCTTCTGCTGCCGTGATCGAGCAGTCGCCGTCCCCTGCGGACGACGGCGGCATGTCCGTTGGCGAGCTGCTCGATGAGATCGCCGGTCAGCAGGCAACACCTGGTCTTCAGGATCTGAGCTCGGTAGCTGCAGAGCTGCAGGCCCGGGCCATTGACGGGCAGGTGATCGATACCCAGATGTCGGCGTTGGGCGTTGCTGCGTCTATTGCCAACATCCCAATGCCGACTACCCAGGACGCCTTGGACTTCTGCATGTAAACCAACCCCCCGGGGGCACCTGCCCCCTTTGGGGGTGGTGTGTCCTCCACTACTGGAGTGACAGCTATGCAACGTTCTCTGAGCAACGCCTTCCCGATCATCGCGCGCTACTTCTGCGACGACCTGGGGGTGCGCATCGAGTTTGGTGGAAACCAGCCGGCCACAAAGGACAAGGTGATCTACCTGCCGGTGCTCAAAGATGAGTCGCCTCGTATGGTCAACGTCTCCCTCGGGTGGACGGCCCATGAGTCGGCGCACATCAAGTACACGGACGATGAGCCCTATGAGCTGGCCAATGCAGAAAGCCCCTTCATGGGTCGCTTTCTGAACCTGCTCGAAGATCTGCGGATCGAGAAGCGCATGATGGAAGACCATTACTGCGCCATCGAGCCACTGCGGGTGACTGCCCAAGAGGTGTTCCAGAAGCCTTGGAGCGCCGACGGGAAATCCGAAGCGGTTGTTTTGCACGACGCCTGCCTGATCATCGGCCGGGCGCGTTTGCTCAATCAGCCGATCGAAGAGGTCGCCGTTGTCCTGGATGCTGCGTTGGCCAACACCTTTGGTGCCGGCCGACGCGCGAAAATCCTCGGGCTACTGTCCACGGTCACCGGCTTGCCGGATACCGCGGGGGTGTACCAGCTCGCCCATCGGATACTCGATGTCTTGGACGAAGAGGAGCCTCAGCAGCCAGACGCTGGCGCGGATCCTGATCCTGCGCCGCAAGGTCAGGACCAGGGCCCGCAACAGGGCCAGGATCAAGGCGCTCAGCAAGGTCAGGATCAACCTGGTCAGGATGAGCAGGGCGACGCCAGCAACGGCGATCAGGCAGGTCAAGGCGACGCGCAAGCGGCGTCCGGCCAGCCTGGCGCCGATCAGCAGGGCGCTCAGCCAAGCCTGAAGCAGCGGGTGGTAAACGCTGACTCGCAGGCCATGCAGGATGCGCTTGGGGACGTCTCATCCCAAGCCGCTACCCTGATCGGCGCCAACGCCGGCGGCACAAGCTCCACGCCGAGTTCGGTGCTGGCGCACGCTGTCGGTTCACAGGCTCTGCAGCAGGACGTTGTCATCAACGGACGCGCCGCCTCCATGGGGCTGCGCCAGGTGCTCAACGGTCTCATTCAGGGCAGCCAGAACGCACGGGTCACCGTGCGCAAAACGGGTAATCGTCTGGATACAGCGAGCCTTGCACGGGTGAGGGTTGGGGAAAACCGGATCTTCCGGAAACAGGAACCCGTGCAGCACACCAACGCTGCTATCCAGCTGTTGCTCGATGGCTCCGGCTCCATGGGTTTGAAGACCGGCGGGCGCAAGCCTATCCAGGTTGCGGAGGAGGCGTGCTTTGCGATGCTCACGGCATTGGAGGGCATTGCCGGCGTTACCAGTGGTGCGATGGTTTTCCCTCGGGGAGATCGCGAGCAGGTCGGCGTTTTGAAACGGCACGGCCAGAACCTGGCCAGCGCCGTGGCAGAACAACGCTTCGGCCTGACCGCTTCCGGTGGAACACCGTTGGCCAGCGCCATGTGGCCGGCCGCCGGCGACCTGCTGCGCGCCAAGGGACAGCGCAAGGTGCTGATCATCAGCACCGACGGCGACCCACGGAACGTGACCGACGTGATCGATATGGTCGCCCGGTGTCGCGCTTCAGGGATCGAGGTATTCGCGATCGCCTATGGCGAGGCGAAGACCACGAAACTGCAGCTGATGTTTGGCACCGGTCACTGGCAGCTGCTGGATGACCTCGGACAGTTGCGCAGCGCCCTCCAGGCGCTCGTGCAGCGTGTGTTGACCCAGGCCGCCTAACCGCGGCCGCAGATCTACCAACCGCCTCACGGCGGACAACCCACCAGGGGACATACCTCCCTGGTGGGGGGTGTGTCTCCTCCTAACCGGAGGCATACCATGCAACTTGCGCTTTCTTTCACCGAAAGCTCGTTTTGCGAATTCCCCTTACCGCAGCGCTTGCCCAGGCCGCGAGTCAAACGGGCGCCTCGCAAGACGAACACCGCGGTTGATATCGAGCAGCTGTATTTCGACCTGCTGGCCATTCCGGACAGCGAGGTCGACACCTACGTGTGGACTGATGCAGACATCGATCGCATCCGCGAATACATGCTGCATCACGCGCTGGGGGTTCTGATGGACCGGCGTAATTCGCTGGCGTCTCGGCAGGAGCATTGGGCTTGGGTGATGGACGAGGAAGACTTCGGTCCCTTCTCGTTTAAGACCCTGGCCTACTTCGCCGGCGTCGACAGTGAGTTGCTGCGCGAGGGGTTGGTTCGAACCCTCACCAAGCACCAGGTCCTCGAACAACTGACGGTGTGATTGCTTGACACCTCCCCCCTCACCGGGGGAGGCTTTTCCTTGAGTCTTATGGGCAGAGCGCCAGGCTGCGCCGATCAGATTCTCCTCGACCTCTGGTGGTCGAGAGATACCCAGCTGGAGGTTTCCAGCACCTATCGTTCCGGCCCGTCCGGAGCATCACACCCTTGGGGGCACGTTCCCCCTCGGGGTGACGTGTCTCCTCTCTACGAGGAGTTCACCATGCGTTATCTACCCACCCAGTCACCTGTAGTCGATGCCCTGCTGTTTCCCTATCGTGCTCCGGAGGCCTATCGCACCCGGGCGGATTACGAGCAGCTTGATCGGCTTCAGCGTGAAGCACTGCAAGACCGGCAGCGCGAATTCGCGCAGCGCCTTCGCGGGGTCATGCAAGACGGGCCGTGCTCGCTGCGAAGCTTCCCTTCGCGTGCAGCAGACACCGCCTGGCAGGATTTGCCGCGGTTTCATCACGCTGCGCAGTTCATCCCGTTTGAAAGGTCGACCCCGGCTGCCGGGCAGGACTATTTCGCGGCGCCGCCGGCGAGCCTTGCTGACTATGAGGGCTTCGACGTCGGCGAGGATCTGCCGGTCTCCGACGAGTCACCTGCTGCCCCGCCCAAGGCGGAGCGGCGGGCCACGCCATCGCCGGTATCTTCGGACGTGATCGATTGGTCCGGCGCTAAAGAAGGGGTTGTAAAGCGGCACGGCCGCTATCGCTACCGCTTCGAGAAAAACTCGTCATTCTCCTACCTGGTACATCTGGACACCGGTGGTCTTGTTTGGGGAATCGAGCTGCAGCAGGTTGTCAATGAGCTGAACATCGAGGTTGGTGATCGGGTGCAGCTCAAGCGCATGGGAAAGGAAACTGTCGAAGTCGACGAGAAAATCCTCGACGCCGATGGCAATCCGACCGGCACACGCAAGAAGCACGTCACGCGCACCATCTGGCGTGGCCGCATCCTGCAGAAGCACGCCTGATCGCCGCCGGCGTATCCGGCATCAACCTACCCTGAGCGGGCTACTCCCGCGTAGGGGGTGGCCCGCTCTTCAACTGGAGAGACGACCATGACACAAGCCAATTCGGTACCCGCTTTTCGCTTCAGGCAGCGCTTAAGGTTCGCTGGCCAGTGGGAACACGATGTGTGGGAAAACGGCCGGCACTACCGGGTGATTGTGGGAGACAGCTCCCACCGGCACCTGCGTGACTGGATGAGCGGCCTCACCGATGAGGAGTACCTGCGCGATGTGGTTGGTCGCGAGAACCTCATCAGCTGCCTCAACCAGTCTGCGCCTAGCGCGGCGCTGGTGGATGCCTTCAACGCCTGGCGACAGGAGCTGTACACCGAGCGCCTCAACCGGCTATGCAGTCAGCCCGAGCGCTATGGTGTGATCAAGCAAGACGATCCGGTTCGCGAGCCCTATCCCGTAGTGCATGCGGCCCGATACGAACCAGGGGTCGGTTGGGTGCGTACCTGATCGATCCTCGATAGACCTTAAACCCTCTGCGGCCTTTCTCCCGCGGGGGGAGGGGCCGCTCTCTTCATAGGAGCTTCCCCATGACGACTACCCAAACCGTGTCTTCTGCTGAGGTCAAGCGAACCATGCTCAACCTTCGGGTGCGCTGGCGCTCGAGCTACCAAGGTTGCCATTCGTTCGACTGTGTTTTGGACGGCGCATCGTGCCGGTTTGAGGTTCAGACCGAGCGCAGGATCCGCGATACCTACTCGAACCTCTCGCCAGAGGAGTTCGAGCGGGACGTCAACGGGTCAGTCGGCCTGGTGCGTTGTTTCTTGCCGCTGTCGCTCGAAGCCGTTGCCGGGTTCAACCGGTCACGCTACGAAGAATACAAGGCGCAGATCGATCTGATCCTGGCCCAGCCGGAGAAGTATGGCGACTACACGCCGGAGCCATTTCGGATTTACCTCGGCGGGGTGTGGAGTAAGGAGGCCGGCTGGTCTCGCCTCCACACGTTCGATGAGGTGCTAGCGCTCAGCGGTATCCCGCCTAGTGAAGCGGTAGACGGTACGCAACACCCATAACCCACTGCGGGATCACCCCGCACTGGGATGGTCCCGCTCCCACCCAGGAGCAAAACCATGAATACCCATCAAGCCCTGCTGGTCTGTCAGCTGCTACTCAAGCGTGCAGGTTCTCGCGTGCGTCTACGGCAGCCCTCGCATTGCGGGACCGATTTCTGGTCCTTCACGGTCGTCGGCCGTGGTCGCCTCGGCAACCGCATCGTGGTCCCGTTCGTTCATAGCTACCAAGGCTATCGGATCCTGGGAATCCTCGATCAGACGGGCCGCAACGCTCGTTGGAGCGGTCTTGGCCAGGCGCTCACCGGATGCCGCCAGCTGGCGCACTACGGTGACATCGGCCAGGTGGTCGTCCGTTTCGGACAGCCTACGCTGCTCAAGGAGTATCACCTGGGCTCGCCCGAGGTGATCCCACGGCTGTCGCCGACGCTGCGCAAGCTCCTGACAACGGCGCCCGCAGCCGATCAGCTGACCGTGCGGGACCGCAACACCGGTGACGACGTGGTCACCAGCACGCTGCCCGGGGAGGACGTCGCTCAGCTGCTGAGCAGCTGCCTCGCCGGCGCCGCGGTTGCAGCGCCTGGGAACGCCTCCCAGCTGATCGCTGAGTTTGGTTTGGACCTGTGCTTAGGCACCGGGACTGATCGCGGGATGCTGCTATCCCGAGAGACGCTGCGGCGGACGCGTTCCGCCCTGCTGACTGTTGCGTGACACACCTGCCCCCACCCGGGGGCGGGCCTTCTATCGAGTCTTTTGAGCAAGCGATGGCTTGCTGAGCAGACTTCTTCGTCATCGATGTCGATGACGGGAAAGCCAGCTGACGCCTAGTCAGCACACCACCAACCCAGCGCGGGGCTGCATGATCCCGCGTGGGGGTCATGGCCTCGCTTCAAGGAGCAGACCATGAACGATCGTACTCTTCACACCCTCATCGCCGCTCTGCGTTTCTGGCAGCTGCACGAGGGCCAGCATCCATCGCCGTTGGTGGATGTTGCCAGCAACGACGGTGAGGTCGACCCGCTCTCCAGCGAGGAGATCGATGACCTCATCGAGAATTACCTGAACGCCGACGGCGCCAACCCAGTAACAGCAATTGGCGCCGAGCTCGTCCAGGACGCAGGTACGGTGATGGTCTCGCCTCCGACGCTTGTGGTGACGCTCTCTGAGGGCGGCATTACGAACCTTCAATCTTCTGCGGCTATGCGGGTGGTGACGTTGGAATACGGCGCCCCCGACGCTGAGCTGTACGAAGAGACCGGCGTCGACGGTGAGGATTGCATCGTTCGCGAACACAGCCTGTCCAGGCACGTCGTCGGCGGTAGCTTTGCCATAGATCCCGATCGCGTGATGAGCGTGATCGGCCAACTCAGCGCGTCCTTACCGGCGTGACCTGAGCTTCAACCCTAGCGGGCATTCATGCCCGCTAGGGGCGTGCGTGCCCGCCTCTTTCGAGGTGCATGCATGACCATCATTCTTCAAGCCGCGAGGCTATTGGGACCACGCCAGATCGGCCGACGCGCAAGCGTCACCACCGATACGATGAAAATCCTGCTCTGGGAGCTTTCGGACGGTGCGGTTCTAGAGCTTCACCGCGAGATGGGCCCCGGGAAGCGGCCGCGCTTCACCCTGGTCCGAGAGCGCGGCGATGGCTTCGACGACCTGCTGGTGTACTACGAGCGCGGGCGTGCCCGGGTCTTCAGCCCTAACCGCTACGCTGCTGCGTAAATATCCCCCCTCTGGCGCTTTGGCGTCCAGAGGGGGCTTTGCTGGCGTCGGCCCAGCCGCTTCGCTATAGTCGGAGCGCGCATCGACGCCTGAGCTGGCAGCCCAGCACCCTTCCTGATCCGTTCGAGATGGCTTTCCCAAGCCCAAGCTTGCGAAAGCGATCTTTTCTGTCCCCGCATGTGCGGTGGCAGATTCCTCAGCTGACCTGGTCAGCACCTCACCCACCTGCGGGGCTACTGGCCCTGCAGGGTCATAGCCTCGCTTCTTTCTGGAGCGATCGGTATGAACCTTTACCACTGCACGTTTGAAATGGCTGATTACCGGGTGACCGCCCAGGTAACTGGTCTGAGCACGGTCGATGCGGCGAGTCGCTTCGTCGTGTCTCCCTTCGGCAAGCGGCTATTTCGTCACATTGCACCGCGAGCATCGGCGGCCGGCGCCATCATCGGTTTTTTCGATGGCAGCCGTTACGTGATGGCCTTGCCGCTGTGGCGCACCGCGGCGCGCGACCAGTTCGGCAAGCCGCGGTGCCTCGTCTCGGCCTGGAGCCTCACGACTCAGGCCGTCGACGACCTCTGCTTCGATGCTTCGGCGGTCGCCCGTCGCAGCGTCTGCGTTTCCTAACCCCCTGGGTGGCCATGTCCCCCTCGGGGCATGACCACCTCCTACTCCCGGAGATAGTCATGAACAAAAAGTTTTGCTGTGCCATTTACTCGAAAGGCCTGACCGTGATGGACGAGGTCCTAGCTGCCAACCCGCGGGCTGCTGCGTCCCGCTTTCTGAGCGATGAGCTCGGTAAGTTGGCCGCCGGGCGTGTAGCTATGGGAAATGTGATTCTTGAGCGTATCCCAGACGATCCAGCCGCAGAGTGGGCGTTCGTGTGTGGTCCTTGTAAATCACCTGCCTCTTCAGAGGCCACTTGGTTTTTCAAGGTTGTCGCTGCAGACGTACCGCTGCGGACCAATGTGGTAGTTCGTCACACCAAGAATGGCGAGGTACTGCTTGAAGCTGACAATCCAGTCGACCTCTATTTTCTAGAAGACGGAGACAGTAACTGGTGTGGCGAATCCAGCCCAGACAGCTGTGTTTCTATAGATGACCGTGATCTCTATGTCAGACGCATGATATGTGAGGCCACCGACATTACCGACCTACTGGAGGCCCTCGACCACGTGCCTTCCAGCAACTAATCAACAACTCAACCCTATCGGGGCATTACCCCCGATAGGGGGTGTGCCTCCTACATACGGAGCACATCATGAAATTCCCAAACTCGATCCTGTCTTTCCCGGACCGTGGGCCCTGGGGCAACAGCCGCTACCGCGGTAACTGCAGCGGCCACGTCATCCAAGGCTTCTTCGCGACCTACCACCGGCGCAAGGACGGCCTGGCGTTCGATCCCAGCATTGGCGGGGGCACCTCGGTCGAGGTGGCTCAGGAGATGGGGCTGCGTTTCAAAGGTACCGACCTGCACCAGGGCTTCAACCTGCTGCTGGATGATCTGCAGACGTTCCTGGGCGAGGAGGCACATTCGTGCTTCTGGCACCCGGCGTACCTGGACATGATCCAGTACAGCGGGAACGTCTGGGGTGAGCCCAATCGGTGGGACATGAGCCGCATGGCGATGGGGGAGTTTGTTGAGGCGCTGGAGCTGGCCTTGATGAACATCCACGACGCCATGGAGCGCGGCGGTACCTACGGCATCTTGATGGGCAACCTGCGCCGGCAGGGGGAGTACTTCAATCTCTCTTCGCTGGTAGAGCGGGTCGCGCCCGGCAAGCTGATCGACGAGCTGATCGAGGCGCAGCACAACTGCGTCTCGGACCGGCGAACCTATGGCGGCAACGTCGTACGCATCGCGCACGAGAAGCTGCTGG
>CAUQPA010000005.1:0-29988 GCA_963519325.1 uncultured Pseudomonas sp.
GTACTGGCGTCCGTCCTTGCCGGTGTAGGTCATGGGGGTGGTCTGGCCACCGGCCGGCAGGCGGCCTTTCCACAGTTCCTTGCCGTTCTTCACGTCATAGGCGCGCAGGTACTGGTCCAGGGTGCCGCTGAGGAAGGCCACGCCACCGGCGGTGGTGACGGTGCCGCCCAGGCTGGGCACGCCCATGGGCAGGGGCAGCGGGACCGGCGAGTTGTCGCGCACGGTGCCGTTCTTGTGCTTGTAGACCAGCTTGCCGGTGGTCAGGTCGAGACCGGCCACGTAACCCCAGGCAGGTGCCTGGCAGGGCAGGCCCAGGGGCGACAGGAAGGCCGACAGGATCACGCCATAGGGCGCGCCCTTGTTGGGCTGGATGCCCTCGGTCTCGCTCTTGCGCGCCGGCTGGTTGGCGATTTCCTCGCGCGGGATCAGCTTGGAGGTGAAGGCCATGTAGCTGGGGTTGAGGAAGGCGATCTGGCGCACCGGGTCGACCGAGATACCGCCCCAGTCGAACACGCCGAAGTTGCCCGGGTAGACGATCGACCCTTGCGTGGACGGCGGGGTGTAGATGCCCTCGTAGCGATGCTCGCGGAAGGCGATGCGGCACAGCGCCTGGTCGAAGGGCGTACCGCCCCACATGTCGCTTTCCTTGAGGGTCGGCGCGGCGAGGTTGATCGAGGAGACCGGCTGGGTCGGCGAGGTATGGTCGCCTTCCACCGCGCCCTGGGGCACCGGGGTTTCCTTGATCGGGTAGATGGGCTGGCCGTTGGTGCGGTCCAGCACATAGATGCTGCCCTGTTTGGTCGAGGCCATCAGCGCGGGTTTCACGCCGCCGTCGGTCTTGATGTCCACCAGGGTCGGCTGGCCGCCCACGTCCATGTCCCAGAGGTCATGGTGGGTGAACTGATAGTTCCAGCGCACCTTGCCGGTGGCGATGTCGAGGGCGACCACGCCGGCGCTGTACTTCTCGGAGGCCGGGGTACGGTCACCGCCCCACTGGTCGGGCATCTGGTTGCCCATGGGCAGGTAGACCATGCCGATCTTCTCGTCGACCGACATCATCGACCACATGTTGGGCGAGTTGCGGGTGTAGATGCCGTCGGCGGCGATGGGCGCGGTCGCGTCCGGATTGCCGCTGTCCCAGTTCCACACCAGCTTGCCGCTGTGCACGTCGTAGGCCCGCACGACGCCGGAGGGCTCGTCGGTGGAGACGTTGTCGGTGACGTGGCCACCGATGATCACCAGGTTGCGGGTCACCGCCGGCGGCGAGGTGGAGTAGTAGCCACCGGGCGTGAAGCTGCCCATGTTGGCGGTCAGGTCGACCTGGCCGTTGTCGCCGAAGTCGCTGCACACCTTGCCGGTGTCGGCGTTGATGGCGATCAGGCGGGTGTCGGCGGTGGGCAGGAACAGGCGCCGCGGGCAGCTGTTGGCGGCCGGGGTGCTCTGCTCGTCGACCGGGACGGCACTGCCGGTGGCCGGGCTCTGGCCGGCGGTGGTGGTGCCGGCGTAGGTGGCGTCGTCGTGGTAGGCCACGCCGCGGCAGGTCATGTGCGCCCAGCCCTTGAAGCTGTCGGCGTGCTGGGTGCTCAGCTTGGGATCGAAGCGCCAGATTTCCTTGCCGCTGTCGGGATCCACGGCGATCACCTGGCTGTGCGGCGTGCAGACGTAGAGCATGCCGTTGACCTTGAGCGGGGTGTTTTCCGCGGTGGTCTCCTGGGGATCGTTCGGGCCGGGGATGTCGCCGGTGCGGAAGGTCCAGGCCGGTTGCAGGTCCTTCACGTTGGCCGCGTCGATCTGCTTGAGCGGCGAGTAGCGATCACCGAAGGCGGTGCGGCCGTAGGAAGGCCAGTCGCCATCGGCAGCGGTCGGCGCGGCGCTCTCGACACCCGCGGTGTCACGACCCAGGTCGCCATCCAGACGGTTGTAGTTGACGAACTGGGCGACTAGGGCGACGACCGCGGCGATCACCAGGGAGCCGACCAGCGGCAGGCCACCGCTACGGCTGTCCAGCGGCCGGCGGAACACCGGGATCAGCAGCACCAGGCCAAGGACGAACCAGAGCGCCAGGCGCGGGACCAGCTGCCACCAGTCGAATTGCACTTCCAGCACGGCCCAGGCGGTGGAAACCACCAGGAAGAAGGCGTAGACCCAGACGCCACTGGCGCGCCGGATGCACAGCAGGTAACCGCTCAGGGCGAGCAGCACGCCACCGCCAAGGTAGTACAGGGAGCCCCCGAGGGTGGCCAGTTTGATGCCCAGCCCCAGCAGGGCCACGCCCAGGAGGATGAACAGGATGCCGAGTAACCTGGCAGGCAGGCCTCCCGGTCTCGCGTTGGAAGTGACAGTCATGGCAGCGCTCGCAATGCAATCGTGAAAAGAGACTTCGACTCGATCGACGACATCGCAAATCGGAACCGCATGCGGGTCTGTCGTCTGCTACGTCTGAACCTGTTGTCTGTCTTATTGTTCCACCCCTTCGCCGGCTTCCCTGGCAGGAAACTAGCGCGGTCGCGCTGAGGCGAAGCGTGGGAGGGCTCGGAATGCGTCGTCTGTATCGGGCGGGTAGATAGTAAGCTAAGTAACTGATGATGTCACTTCGCGATGATGGACGGAAGCAGCCCAGGCCGCGCCAGCCCTGCTACCATCGCCAGCCGTTCCCCAGCACGCCCCGCCCATGTCCGACGTCCTTGCCCTGGTCCAGGCGACCTTCAACGTCACCGCGCCGGTCTTCGCCCTGGTGCTGCTCGGCGGCCTGCTCAAGCGGCTGGGCTGGATCGACACGGCCTTCATCAACACCGCGTCCGCCCTGGTGTTTCGCGCCACCATGCCGACGCTGCTGTTTCTCAGCATCCTCAAGGCGGACCTCGGCGAGGCCCTGCAACCCCTGCTGCTGGGCTATTTCGCCGTGGCGACGGTGGCGAGCTTCCTGCTCGCCTGGGGCTGGGCCCTCTGGCGCTGCCCGCAAGCGGATCGCGGGGTGTACGTGCAGGGCGCCTTTCGCGGCAACTGCGGCATCGTCGGCCTGGCCCTGGCGGCCACCCAGTACGGCGACTACGGCCTCTCGGTGGGCGGGATCATGGCCGGCATGGTCATCCTCTTCTACAACGTGCTCTCGACCGTCGTGCTGGCGATCTATAGCCCGCACCTCGAGGCCAACTGGCGCACCCTGCTGCGCAGCATCCTCGGCAATCCGCTGATCATCGGCATCCTCCTGGCCATTCCCTTCGCCTATTGCCGATGGCAGCTGCCGCTCTGGCTGGACACCTCGGCGCGCTACTTCGCCGGCCTCACCCTGCCGCTGGCGCTGATGTGCATCGGCGCCACCCTGTCGCTGGCCACGCTGCGCGAGAGCAGTCGCCTGGCGCTGGGGGCCAGCCTGTGGAAGATCGTCTGGATCCCGCTGGTCGGCGTGCTGGGCGCCCTGGCCCTGGGCATCCAGGGGCCGGCGCTGGGCATCCTCTTCCTCTACCTGGGCTGCCCGACCGCGGCCTCCAGCTTCGTCATGGCCCGCGCCGCCGGCAGCAACGCCCAGCTGGCGGCGGCCATCGTGGTCATCAGTACCCTGGGGGGCATGCTGACCACCAACCTCGGCCTGCTCGTGCTGAAAGGATTGAGCCTGCTCTAGCGCCTGGCCCGGATGTCGGCGTTGTGAGAACGTCTATCGGTTGTATCCAGCGAAAAGTCAGACCATAGCGTATTAGTGCCGGGCCAATCCTCCGCAGTCCGGCCACCCCTTGATGCTTATCGCAATCAAGAACGGTGATGAGACGGGCTGCCGCTATCCAAGCCTCACGCGTGGTACCCATGAAACGCTCGCTCCAATTCAGCCACAAGATCCTGCTGGCGGCCGCCCTGGTCGTGACCCTCGCCCTGGCCGGCTTCGCCAGCTTCAACGCCTACCTGCAGCGCCAGGCCATCACCCAGAGTCTCGAAGCCTCGTTGGGCGAGATCGGGCGCATCACCGCGGGCAACATCGCCTATTGGCTGGATGCGCGCATCAAGCTCATCGACAGCCAGGCCCAGGCGCTCAGCCGTGACAGCAGCCCAGGCAACATCGCCGGCCTGTTGGAACAGAAGCTCTACACGAGCAACTTCGACTCCACCTACCTGGGCGAGGTCGACGGCACCTTCACCGACCGTCCCCATACGCCCATGGAGGCCGGCTACGACGCCCGCCAACGCGACTGGTACAAGGCGGCGGTCAGTGCCGGCGGGCTGATCCTCACCGAGCCCTATCTCACCGCCCCGCCGCAGAGCTTCCTGTGCATCACCATCGCCGCGCCGGTCCTGCAGAACGGCAAGCTGGTCGGCGTGGTGGCCGGTGACCTGGTGATGGACAGCCTGATGAAGATGATCACCTCGCTCGACGCCGGTGGCCTGGGCGAGGCCTTCCTGGTGGATGCCGATGGCAAGATCCTGGTCAGCAGCCACGCCGACCAGGTGCTGAAGTCGCTCAAGGACCTCTTCCCCGAGCAGACCCCGTCCCTGGCACCGGGCTTCCATCACGTCCTGCAGAACGGCAGCGAGCGCCTGGTGAGCTTCACCCCGGTCAAGGGCTTGCCGTCGGTGAAGTGGTACCTGGCGCTGTCCATCGACCAGGCCAAGGCCTATGCCCCGGTCGCCCAGGCGCGCAACCTGGCCATCGTCGCCACGGTGGTGGCGGTGCTCGCCATCATCCTGCTGCTCGGCCTGCTGATCCGCGTGCTGCTGCGCCCGCTGCATGAGCTGACCCGCGCCATGGACGACATCGCCGAAGGCGAGGGCGACCTGACCCGGCGTCTGCCGGTGAAGTCCGGGGACGAATTCGGTGCCCTGGCGCAGGCCTTCAATCATTTCGTGGCGCGGATCCATGCCTCGATCCGCGACGTGGCCCAGAGCACCGGCGAGCTGAACCAGGGTACCCGCCGGGTACTGGAAGCCTCGCAATCCTCCATGCAGCAATCCGATATCCAGGCGCAGCGCACCACCAGCGTCGCCGCGGCGATCAACGAACTGGGCGCGGCTGCCCAGGAGATCGCCCGCAACGCCGCCCATGCCTCGGGTGAAGCCAGCGAGGCCCGCGCCCAGGGCGAGGAAGGTCGCGAGGTGCTCGACGAAGCCCTGCATGCCATGCAGGCGCTGTCGGCCAAGATCGGCACCAGCTGCGAGCATATCGAAGCGCTCAACGGCAAGACCGCCAACATCGGCCAGATCCTCGAAGTCATCCGCGGCATCTCCGAGCAGACCAACCTGCTGGCGCTCAACGCCGCCATCGAGGCGGCCCGCGCTGGTGAGGCCGGAAGAGGCTTCGCCGTGGTGGCCGACGAGGTGCGTTCCCTGGCCAGCCGCACCCAGAGTTCGGCGCAGCAGATCCAGCAGATGATCGAAGAGCTGCAGACCGGCTCGCGCGACGCCGTGGCTCTGATGCAGGAAAGCCAGCGGCAGAGCGCCCACAGCATGCAGGTAGCCAAGAGCGCCGGCGAGCGGCTGGGCAGCGTGACCGAGCGGATCGGCGAGATCGATGGCCAGAATCAGTCCGTCGCCACCGCGACCGAGGAGCAGACCTCGGTGGTGGAGACCCTGAACATGGACATCAGCGAGATCAACCTGCTGAACCAGCAGGGCGTGGACAACCTCCAGGCCACCCTGGCGGCCTGTACCGCTCTGGAAGCCGAAGCCGGGCGGCTACAACGGCTGGTGGGTGGTTTCCGCATCTAGCGCGGTCGGCATCAAAGGTGTCGCCGCTGCGCTTAAGTAGTCCGGTGACTGCCCGATAACAACTGCGATAGCCATGCCCTGAATCCGGCATGGCGCCTTGCTACGGACGCAGAACCTGTATGAAGCGACACCTGAAGTTCAGCCACAAGATCCTGTTGGTCGCGGCGCTGGTGATTACCGTCGCCCTGGCCGCTTCCGCCGGTTTCAACGCCTACCTGCAACGCCAGGCCATCGACCAGAGCCTGAGCGCCAACCTCGCGGAAACCGGACGGGTCACCGCCGGCAACATCGCCTATTGGCTGGATACCCGGGTGAAGCTCATCGAGGGCGAGGCCCAGACCCTGGCGCGCGACCGTTCGGCCGCGGGGCTGGTCGGGTTGCTGGAGCAGAAGATCTACACCGGCACCTTCGATTCCACCTATCTCGGTGAGGTCGACGGTACCTATACCACCCGCCCGCTACGCAGCCTGCCGGCCGGCTATGACCCGCGCAAGCGGCCCTGGTACGCGGCCGCCACCAGCGCCGGCACCACGGTGCTGACCCCGCCCTATATCTTCGCGTCCTCCGGCCAACTGGGCGTGACCATCGCCACGCCGCTGCAGCGCGACGGCCAACTGGCTGGCGTGGTCGCCGGCGACCTTAACCTCTCGGCCCTGGTCGAGATCATCACCTCGCTGAACGTCGGCGGCCTCGGCGAAGCCTTCTTGGTCGACGGTGACGGCAAGGTGCTGGTCAGCAGCCATCCCGAGCAGGTGCTCAAGACCCTCAAGGAGGTCTTCCCCAGCCAGACGCTCTCCCTGCAACCGGGTCTGCAGGCCGTCGCCCAAAATGGTAGCGACCGCCTGGTGAGCTTCACCCCGGTCAACGGCTTGCCGTCGGTGAAATGGTACCTGGGACTGTCCATCGACCAGGCCAAGGCCTATGCCCCGGTCACCCAGGCGCGCAACCTGGCGATCGTCGCGACGGTGGTGGCGGTGCTCGCCATCATCCTGCTGCTGGGCCTGCTGATCCGCGTGCTCTTGCGCCCACTGCATGAGCTCACCCGCGCCATGGACGACATCGCCGAAGGCGAGGGCGACCTGACCCGCCGGCTGCCGGTGCAGGCCCGCGACGAATTCGGCGCCCTGGCCGAGGCCTTCAACAAGTTCGTGGCGCGCATCCACACCTCGATCCGCGACGTGGCCCAGACCACCGGCGAACTGAACCAGAGCACCCGCCGGGTGCTGGAGTCTTCGCAGTCCTCCATGCAGCAGTCGGATGTGCAAGCACAGCGCACCACCAGCGTCGCCGCGGCGATCAACGAACTGGGCGCGGCTGCCCAGGAGATCGCCCGCAACGCCGCCCATGCCTCGGGTGAAGCCAGCGAGGCCCGCGCCCAGGGCGAGGAAGGTCGCGAGGTGCTCGACGAAGCCCTGCATGCCATGCAGGCGCTGTCGGCCAAGATCGGCACCAGCTGCGAGCATATCGAAGCGCTCAACGGCAAGACCGCCAACATCGGCCAGATCCTCGAAGTCATCCGCGGCATCTCCGAGCAGACCAACCTGCTGGCGCTCAACGCCGCCATCGAGGCGGCCCGCGCTGGTGAGGCCGGAAGAGGCTTCGCCGTGGTGGCCGACGAGGTGCGTTCCCTGGCCAGCCGCACCCAGAGTTCGGCGCAGCAGATCCAGCAGATGATCGAAGAGCTGCAGACCGGCTCGCGCGACGCCGTGGCTCTGATGCAGGAAAGCCAGCGGCAGAGCGCCCACAGCATGCAGGTAGCCAAGAGCGCCGGCGAGCGGCTGGGCAGCGTGACCGAGCGGATCGGCGAGATCGATGGCCAGAATCAGTCCGTCGCC
The DNA here is from genome assembly GCA_963519325.1 of uncultured Pseudomonas sp. Taxonomy (GTDB): domain Bacteria; phylum Pseudomonadota; class Gammaproteobacteria; order Pseudomonadales; family Pseudomonadaceae; genus Chryseomonas. The sequence continues at coordinate 7,530 of CAUQPA010000005.1, forward strand.
ACCGCGACCGAGGAGCAGACCTCGGTGGTGGAGACCCTGAACATGGACATCAGCGAGATCAACCTGCTGAACCAGCAGGGCGTGGACAACCTCCAGGCCACCCTGGCGGCCTGTACCGCCCTGGAAGCCGAAGCCGGACGGCTGCAACGGCTGGTCGGCGGCTTCCGCATCTAGCGATTACCCGCCGCTTCGCCGCTCTACTCGAGGCGGCGCGGCGGTGAAGCCCTCAGGCGACCGCGCTGTGCCGGTGTTGGCGCAGCGCGCGACCTTCCGCATCGAAATAGCGCAGGTGCTCGGGAGCACTGGTCAGCTGTACCTGTTGCCCGGGATAGAGCTCGGCCTTGCCGGCCACCTTGGCCACCAGTGGCTCACCGCCGTTGCCGAGGTCCAGGTACACCAGCGTCAATTCGCCGAGTTGCTCGGTCAGGGTGACGATGCCGGACAGGATGCCCTGGCCGGCCGGGACCAGGTGCAGGTGTTCCGGGCGGACGCCCAGGTGCAGCGCGCCCTGGATCCCGGGCGGCGCGCTCAGCGTTTGCTCGCCTTGCGCGCCGTGCAGATCCAGGCGCCCCTCGCGGGCGGTGGCGGGCAGGATGTTCATCGCCGGCGAGCCGAGGAAGCGGGCGACGAAGAGGTTGTCCGGGTCGTCGTAGAGCTCCAGGGGCGAACCGACCTGCTCGACGCGACCGCCGTTGAGCACCACGATGCGGTCGGCCAGGGTCATGGCCTCCACCTGATCGTGGGTGACGTAGATCATGGTGGTGTTGGGCATCTGCTCGTGCAGCCGGGCGATCTCGATGCGCGTCTGCACGCGCAGGGCGGCGTCGAGGTTGGACAGGGGTTCGTCGAACAGGAACACCATGGGATCGCGGGTGATGGCCCGGCCGATGGCCACGCGCTGGCGCTGGCCGCCGGACAGCGCCTTGGGCAGCCGCTCCAGGTAGGGCGTGAGTTGCAGGGCCTCGGCGGCGCGGCGGACGCGGACGTCGATCTCCGACTTGGGCGTGCCCTTGTCCAGGGTCAGGCCGAAGGCCATGTTCTGGTAGACCGTCATGTGCGGATAGAGCGCATAGGACTGGAACACCATGGCGATCCCGCGCTCCTTGGGCGTGCGGTCGTTGACCACCTCTCCATCGATGGAGAAGGTGCCCGCAGTGATGTCTTCCAGGCCGGCGATGACCCGCAGCAGGGTCGACTTGCCGCAGCCGGACGGGCCGACGAAGACGATGAATTCCCCCGAGCGGATGTCGAGGTCGATGTGCTGCAGGATCTCGACGTTGCCGTAGCGTTTCTTGATCCCTTTGAGGGTGAGCATGGTCATCCAGGAGTCCTCATCGGTTAGCGGTGATCGGCGCCGCCCGCGAGGCGGGCGATCAGGCCGGAATGGGGTGGCAGCGACAGGCGTTGGTGATCGAGACGGCCGCCCAGCAGCGCTGGCGTGAGGTCTTCCCGCAGGTGCTCGGCGAGATTCGGCGCAAGCGTCAGTTCCAGCGGCTGGCCATCGGCCAGGTTGAAGGCCACTAGCAGGCGTTCTTCGCCGAGCTGTCTTTCGAAGGCGAGCACCTGCGGATGCAGGTCGAGAAACTCGAGCGAGCCCTTGACCAGTGCCGGGAGCGTCCGGCGCCAGGCGAGCAGGGTGCGATAGCAGGAGAGCAGGGAGTCGGCGCGTTGCGCCTGGCGATCCACCGCCAGCGGCAGGTGTTTGGCCGGTACTGGCAGCCAGGGCCTGGCCGTCGACTCGGTGAAACCACCCTGAGGCAGCGCGGCGCTCCAGACCATGGGCGTACGGCAGCCGTCGCGGCCCTTAATGGCCGGCCAGTAGCGCTTGCCCCAGGGGTCGACGATGTCGGCGAAGGCGATGTCCGCCTCGGTCTGGCCCAGTTCTTCGCCCTGGTACAGGCACACCGAACCGCGCAGGGTGAGCAGGATCGCCGCCGCCAGACGCAGGATGGCCGTGCCGTCCGGCCGGTCCTTGGCCCAGCGCGAGGCATGGCGCACCACGTCATGGTTGGAAAAGGCCCAGCAGGCCCAGCCATCGGCGGCCGCCCGCTCGAAGTCCTCGATCACCGGCCGGATATCCTCTACCGCCGGCAGGGCGGTGTTGAGGAAGTCGAAGGCGTAGCACATGTGCAGTCGATCGCCGCCGCCGGTGTATTCGGCCATCAGCGCCGTGCCATGGATCATTTCGCCCACTTCGCCGACGGCGGTGGCCGCCGGATACTCGTCGAGCAGGGCGCGGAAACGCCGCAGGAAGCCGAGGTTTTCCGGGCGATTCTTGTCGTAGCGGTGATCCTGCCAGTTGTAGGGGCGATCCCGCGGGGCCAGGCGCTCGTTCTGCAATTCCGGCGGCAGCGGTGGATTGTCTCTCAGCTCGGCGTCGTGGAAATAGAAGTTCGCGGTGTCGAGGCGGAAGCCGTCGACGCCCCGGTCGAGCCAGAAGCGCACCACGTCCAGCACCGCCTGCACCACCGCTGCGTTGTGGAAGTTGAGGTCGGGCTGCTCGATGAGGAAATTGTGCAGGTAGTACTGGCCCCGGCCGGCATCCCATTCCCAGGAGGAACCGCCGAAGTTGGACAGCCAGTTGTTGGGCGGCGAACCATCGGGCTTGGCATCGGCCCAGACGTACCAGTCGGCGCGGGCGTTGCGGCGATCCCGGCGGCTCTCGGCGAACCAGGGGTGGCGGCTGGAGGTGTGCGACAGCACCAGGTCGATCATCACCTTCAGGCCCAGCTCGTGGGCGCGACCGACCAGGGCATCGAAGTCGGCGAGGGTGCCGAATTGCGGATCGACGTCGCGGTAGTCGGAGACGTCATAGCCGAAATCGGCCATGGGCGAGCGCATGAAGGGCGCGATCCAGATGGCGTCGACCCCCAGGTCGGCCACGTAGGGCAGGCGGGCGGTGATACCGGCGAGATCGCCGATGCCGTCGCCATTGCTGTCCTGGAAGGAGCGTGGATAGATCTCGTAGATCACCGCGCCACGCCACCAGTCGCGGTCGACGGCTTGGTTCTGAGGATTGGGCATGGCGGATTACCCCTTCACACCACCGGCGGTGAGGCCGGCGACGATCTTGCGTTGGAAGATGAGGACCAGGACGATCAGTGGCAGGGTGACCACCACCGAGGCGGCCATGATGGTGCCCCAGGGGGTTTCCATTTCCGAGGCGCCCGAGAGCAGGGCGATGGCCACCGGTACGGTACGGGTTTCGTTGTTGGCGACGAAGGTCAGGGCGAAGAGGAATTCGTTCCAGGCGGCGATGAAGGCCAGCAGCCCGGTGGTCACCAGCGCCGGCCACATCAACGGCAGGAAGATGCGAACGACGATGGTGAGCGGCGAGGCGCCATCGACGATGGCCGCTTCCTCGATCTCGGCGGGCAATTCGCGCATGAAGGTGGTCAGCACCCAGACCGTGAAGGGCAGGGTGAAGATCATGTAGGCCAGGATCAGCGACAGCAAGCTGTTGTAGAGACCCAGGGCGCGCACCATTTCGAACAGGCCGGCGAGCACGGCGATCTGCGGAAACATGGAGACGCCGAGGATCGTCACCAGCAGCAGGCCGCGGCCGCGGAAGGGCACCCGCGCCAGGGCATAGGCGGCGGTGATGGCCAACGCCAGCGACAGCGCCACCACCGACACGGCGACGATCACCGAGTTGAGCAGGTTATGCAGGAAGGTATCGGTGGATAAGACGCTGGCGTAGTTGGCGAAGGTGACCGCGCGCGGCAGGTAGTCGATCCGGAACAGGTCGGTGCCGGTCTTCAGGCTGGTCAGGATCGCGTAGTAAAAGGGGAAGACCGAGAAGACGACGATGGCCACCACCAGCAGGTAGAAGCCGGTCTTGGCGGTGAGCTGCTTGAGGGCGCGGGCGTTCATTTGCTGGCTCCCAGGTCGAGACGGGCGGTCTTGAGGTAGATCAGGGTGATCAGCGCGACCACCAGGAACAGCAGGGTCGAGGCCGCCGAGCCCTGGGCGAAGTTGTCGAACTGGAAGAGGTTTTCCTGGGCATAGACGCTCATGGTCTTGGTCTCGGAATTGTTCGGCGTCAGCACGTAGATCAGATCGAAGACGCGCAGGGCATCGAGGGCGCGGAAGATCACCGCCACCAGGATCGCCGGCCGGATCAGCGGCAGGGTCACGCGGAAGAACACCTTGACTGGATGCACGCCATCGATGCGCGCGGCTTCGTAGACGTCGCCGGGTACCAGCTGCAGACCGGCCAGGATCAGCAGCGCCATGAAGGGCGTGGTCTTCCAGACGTCGACGATGATCACCGCGGTCATGGCGGTATCCGGCGAGGCGGTCCAGGCGATGGGCGCCGCCAGGAGGCCGAGGTTGACCAGCAGATCGTTCAGGATGCCGAACTGGTCGTTCATCATCCAGGCCCACAGCTTGGCCGAGACGATGGTGGGAATGGCCCAGGGAATCAGCACCGCCGCCCGGACCAGCGCGCGCCCGGGAAACTGGGCGTTGAGCACCAGGGCGACGATCAGGCCGAAGAAGGTTTCCAGGCTGACCGAGATCAGGGTGTAGCGCACCGTGTTCCAGACCGCCTGCCACCAGACCGGATCCACCAGCACGCCGAAGGCCTCGCCCTGACCCTCGCCGTAATCCACCCACTCGTAGTAGTTGCGCAAGCCGACGAAGACGGCGCTGGACAGATCACCCAGGCGGGCATCGGTGAAGGAGAAGTAGATCGTCTTGAGCAGCGGCCAGGCGGCCACCCCGGCAAGCACCACCAGCATCGGCGCGATGAACAGCAGGGCGGCGCGCTGCCGTTGGCGCGACAGCCGGGAGCGCGAGTGCGCCGCCTTGGGGGTGACCGCGGCAGGGGGCGTGGGAGCGGATTCGAAGTGGGTCATGATCGGGTGTATCCGTGAAGCTTGGCGTGGTCGGAATGACCACCAAGGGCGCGCGCGCGGACCGCGGGGCGAGGTCCGAGCGCTCGTGCAGGCCTTACCAGTCGTTGCGCTTCAGGCGTCGCAACTGCTTGTCCAAGGTGTCAAGGTTGCTCGCCGCATCGCCCTGGCCGGCCAGGGTGCGATTGACCGTGGTCCAGAACTGCTGCGAGACCTCGTTGTAGCGCGTCTTGGTCGGCGCGGAGGGACGCGGCGTGGCGTTCTCGAAGACGTCCTTCCAACGCGCTACCAGCGGTTGCTGGGCAACGATGTCCGGGTCCTGGTACAGCGCAGGGATCGACGGCAGCCGAACGTTCAGCAGCGCCCGCTGCTTCTGGGCCTCGGCCGAGACCAGGTAGCGAACCAGCTCGATGGCCGCCTGCTGGTGGGTCGAGTACTTGGAGACCGCAAGATTCCAGCCGCCCAGGCAAGCTGCCGACTTGCCACCGGCACCGGCCGGCAGGGGCGCGACCTCGAACTTGCCCTTGATGGGCGAATCGGCGCCGTTGCCCAGCGGGTAGGCATAGGGCCAGTTGCGCATGAACACGGCGTTGCCGGTTTGCCAGACGCCACGGGCGTCCTCTTCCTGGTAGCCGAGCACGCCCTTGGGCGCGATGGTGCCGACCCAGCCGTGGGCCATGCTCAGCGCTTCGGCGGCCTTGGGGTTGTTGACGGTGATGTCGCCCTGGGGCGAGACGATGTCGCCGCCGCCATTGGAGGCGATCAACTCCAGGCCCACGCAGGTGGTGCCCTCGTAGGCGGCGCCCTGGAACACGTAGCCGTTGAGCTGGGGTTGCCCGGCGGCACGTTCCGCGGCCTGGATCTCCTTGGCGGTGGTCGCCAGTTCGGTCCAGGTGGTGGGCACGGGCTTGCCGTACTTTTCCAGCAGGTCCTTGCGGTAGTAGAGCGCCGGGGCATCGGAGAACATCGGCATGGCCACCAGCTTGCCGTTCACGGTCTGGGAGGCGATCACCGAGGGCGAGTGCTGGCCGACCACGTCCTTCATGGCGTCCGAAAGGTCGACGAAACTGGCGCTGAGTTGCGGGGCCCAGACCACGTCGGTGCGGTAGACGTCGATGTCCTTGTTGCCGGCCGACAGCCAGAGGCGGTATTGACCGAACTGGTCGGTGGCCGAGGCGGGCATGGTGACGATCTTCACCTTGTGGCCGCTGGCCTTTTCGAAGGCATCGAGCTGCAGGCGCAATTCCTCGATGTCCTTGCCGATCGAGCCGGCGACGATGGACAACTCTTCGGCCTGGGCGACGCCGCCCAGCAGAACACCGGTGACGAGCACTCCGGCTAGTCGCTTAAACATGCTGTTCATCTCCTGGCCGGCAACCGTCCATAGCGGCCTTCATCGCCCCTGGGAGCGGCGCGAGCGAAGGCGAAACGGTTACCTGGCCTTTCATTGTTGTTGTTGTCTTCCCGGTAGTGGGCGCGTTCTACCGCGGGACGGCCGATCCCTTCGAAAGAGACCTGTCGCCCGCCCTCAGGCACGCTCCGGATTAACCGGGGAAGTCGATGAAAACCCTATTCAAAGCGCTTTGAGAGCGCTAAGGGCAGACTGCGCTACTTTGCCGGAGGTGTCAATCGCCGTATTATCCGGCCGCTTCCCGATGAGTTTCTTCTTCGAACGGTTTCACCTATCCGCCAGGTACCAACAACAAGATGATCAATAGCCTGAAGGATCTCGCGGCCCATCTGGGCCTCTCGCCGACCACCGTGAGCCGGGCGCTGAACGGCTACCCGGAAGTGGGCGCCAAGACCCGGCAGCGGGTGCTGGAGGCGGCGCAACGCCTCAACTACCAGCCGAACCCGACCGCGCTGCGCCTGGCGACCGGGCGCGCCGATGCCCTGGGTATCCTGCTGTCGATCCACGACAACATGCTGGAAAATCCCATCGTCACCGACCTGTTGACGGGTATCAGCGAAACGGCGGCCGAATGCGGCCTGGCCATTCATCTGCTGCCCACCCTGAAGGGGCAGGAGCGAGCCGTTTGCGAGCGCGTCATAGGCTCGGGCGCGGTGGATGCCCTGGTGTTGCTGTCGCCGGTGTTCGACGATCCGGAGACCGCCGACCTCGCCGAGATCGCCTTTCCGGTGGTCGCCCACGGCTTGCCGGTCTTTGGCCAGAACGTCGCCTCGCTCAGCGTCGACAGCGTGGGCGCCTTCGCCAAAGGCACTGCACACCTCACGGCGTTCGGCCACCGGCGCATCGCCTTGCTCAATGGTGAAGAGCAGCTGGCCTACGGTCGTGATCGCCGAGCGGGCTATCTGACCGCACTTGCCGCCGCGGGTCTGAGCGCCGATCCCACCCTGATGGCCGCCGGGCAGCAGACCTATGCCCGCGGTTACCAGGCGGCGCGTGGCATGCTGGCCCTGGCCGAACCACCGACCGCCTTCCTGTGCTCTTCGGTGCTGCAGGCCATAGGCGCCGCCCGGGCCATCGCCGAAGCCGGCCTAACCATTCCCGGCGATGTCTCCCTGATCGCTCACGACGACGGCGTCGCGGCACTGCCGCCGGAAATCGCCGCACCGGGACTCACCGTCTTGCGTTCCTCCATCCGGCTCGCCGGGCGGCGCATCGCCCACATGGCCATCGAGCGCGCCCGCGGCGTACCTGCGGCAGAGCTGGTGGAGGTCTGGGACGTGCCGCTGCTCCCTGGTACCTCCACCGGTCCGGTGCGTCCGAACTAGAGCGAGGCGCGATCCACCAGCGGACAGGCCAGCTCATGGCGCGCCCGGTCGTTGGCGCGTCCTTCGATCAGGTGCAGGGCCGCTTGGCGGCCGAGTTCGAAGTGCGGTAGCTGGACGGTGGTCAGGGGCGGATGGAACAGCTCGGCGACGCCGACCATGTTGTCGTAGCCGAGCACGGCCACGTCCTGGGGGATGCGCAGCCCGCGGGCCAGCAGCCACTGGTAGGCCACCAGGGCGATGCGGTCGTTGCCGCAGATCAGCAGATCCGGCGGCGCCTCGGCCAGGGCGAAGCGTCGCTCCAGCTCGAGGCGGGTTTCATCGTAGGCGTCATCGGTGCTCAGGTCGTACTGGCGGAGGGCGTCAGCCAGACCGGCCTCGCGGCAGGCGCGGCCCAGCCCTTCCTGGCGTAGCGGCCAGGCCGGGCTGGGGCGCGGCAGGTTGATGCTCAGCGGGCGTCGATAGCCGCGGGCCAGAGCCGTGCGCACCGCCTGGTATTGCCCCTCGGCATCGTCCGGTACGTAGCAGGCCATGGCCGAGCCTTCGGCATAGCAGTTGCTCAGGACCACGGGACGCTCACCCAGTCCGGGCGGGACGGCGACGGCGCGCAGATGCATGGAGCTGAAGACGATGCCGTCCGGACGATGCGCCAGCATCAACTCGATCTCCGCGGGGCTGGGGCGATCCTCTAGCAGGTTGAGGATGAACAGATTCCAGCCATGCTCCCGCGCCGTACGCTCCAGGCCCAGCAGCAGGTCCACGGCGAAGGGGGTGGTGGCGGTACCCAGGGCGAAGACACCGATGGTCTTGCCGCTGGAATGGCCCCCGCGAATCCGGCGAGCGGCCAGGTCCGGCACGTAGCCGAGCGCCTGGATCGCCGACTGGATGCGGGTCAGGGTCTCGGCGCCGAGCTTTTCCGGATTGTTCAGCGCGCGCGAAACCGTCATGGCCGAGACGCCGGCCAGCCTGGCCACATCCTTCACCGATGGCATCCCATCCCTCCCGCTCGCTTGATCAGGAGGGAAGTATGCCAAATCGGCAGGGATCAGAGTGCCAGATCGCGCAGCGTCCAGGCCTGCAGCTGGTTGAAGAAGGCGCTGCCGTTGCTGGCGAAGAGGGCTATCCCCTGGCTGTCCGGCCCCGGATAGAGACGGCTGCCGAGGGTGTAGAGGCCATCGTCGACGAACACCTCCAGCGACGATCTATCCAGGTAGAGGCGCAGGTGCAGGGTCGCCTGGTCGGCGGCGAGCGGCAGGCTGCGCACGCCGGCCACGCCGCGTCCGGCGCGTTCGCGATCCAGCACCAGGCGGCCGGCCTGGGCATCCACGTAGAGCAGGGTTTCCTCCCGTCCAGTCGGGTCGAGCCGCAGAGCCAGGCCGAACCGTTCGGCATCGCTGGCGTGGAGGTCCAGCTCGATCTCGAGCTCCAGGCGCTCGCCCTCCAGCGGCAGCAGCCGTCTTTCGCTCTTCAGGCGCTGCGCAGCGAGGGGATGCTCGCTTTCCCGCAGGGCCGTCAATTCCCGCACCGGTCGCTGGCGCAGGCGGTCGCCTTCCCGGCTGACTTCACGCGGCAGCGAGAGCATGCCGCACCAGCCATCTGCCTGGCTCGGCATGGGGCTTTCCCACATGTCCAGCCAGGCCCAGAGCAGGCGGCGGCCATCCGGCGCCTCCAGGGTCTGGGCGGCATAGAAATCATGGCCATGGTCGAGCTCGATGAAGCCGGTACGCGGCAGGAAGCACGCCGCGTCGGTGAGCCGGCCCAGACGATAGGCGTTCTGGTAGAGGTTGCGATAGTGATAGCGCTGGGGGCGCAGCCCTTGCGGCGAGCAGAGGAAGACGTCCTCGTCGCCCAACGGGAAGAGATCCGGGCATTCCCACATGTAGCCATCCTGCTCGCGGGTGCCGCTCAGGGCGGTGCCCAGCGACTCCCAGAGATGCAGATCGTGGGAGCGGTAGAGCAGCAGCCGCGGATCGTCACCCTCGCGAGCGCCCAGGGCCATCCACCAGGCATCGTCGCGCCGCCAGACCTTGGGATCGCGGAAGTGCTGCATCTCGGGGATCGGCGGCTCGATCACCGCGCCGTGCTTGGTGAATAACAGGCCGTCCTGGCTGCTGGCCAGGCACTGCACCTGGTACAGCCCCTGGTCTTCGCGCCCCGGCTCGCCCAGCCAGCGATGGCCGGTGTACAGCAGGTAGAGGGTGTCTTCCCAGACCACCGCCGAGCCCGAGAAGCAGCCGTCGCGATCGGCTTCGGTATCCGGTGCCAGGGCGACCGGCAGGTGTTGCCAATGGACCAGGTCGGCGCTCTTGGCGTGGCCCCAGTGCATGGGGCCCCACTTCGTCGAGTAGGGGTGGTACTGGTAGAAGACGTGGTATTCGCCCCGGAAGAACACCAGCCCGTTGGGATCGTTCATCCAGCCTACCGGCGGCGCCAGGTGGTAGGCCGGACGCCAGGCGTCATGGCGCTGGCCGAGTCGTTCGCGGATGGCCTCGTGAGCCTTGGACAGTGCGGAAGAGGGCATGAAAGCGGGTCTCGCAGAAAGGAAAAAAGGGGCACGGGGATGGCCAGTCGCACCAGGTGAGGATAGCCAGCCAAAGGCTCGATCCGGCGTGGCCAGCCGTTCCTGGCACGACCTTGCCGATCAGGGGGCAGCGCGCCCAGAGGCCCAGGTTAGAGGCGTTCGCGGCTCGCTCGTGCGACCAGAAAATTTTTTTGGGACTCTTGTTTTTCTGTTTGGTAACGTTAACACTGCTGCGCATTGACAGGCCTCTCCGCCGGTTTGTCAAGCATCGGCTGGCCGAAACCAGGGGTTCGGGACGCCGCTAGAGCAAGACCACAGACAAAAAAAACAAAGGTGACTCATGAAAACTCAACGCTATGGGAGAGGGGCGGCCGCGTCCCTGCTACTGTGCTCGCCGCTGGTGCTGGCTGCACCCAAAGGCCTCACGCTCGAAGAACGCATGGCTCAGTTGGAGTCGCGGGTAGTCGCTGCCGAGAGCCGTGCCGCCAAGGCGGAGGCCGAGGTGGCCCAGCTGCGTCAGGACGAGCAAGCCAAGGCGGCCAAGCCCGCCAAGACCGCGGCAAAGACCGGTACCGCCACTGATGCTCAGGCGACCGCGGCGGCCAGTCCCGCGACGACTCCCGGTCAGCTGTCCGTGGATGAGCGCCTGGCGCGGATCGAGGCGCAGCAGCGTGCGGTCGGGCCGCTCCCGGCACCGGTCAAGCCCACCGACAGTGGTTTCAAGTTCGGCGCCTATGCCCGCTCCGGCATCCTCGCCAACGGCGACAAGGCCGGCCGCGGCGGTCCGGGGGTGACCCCGGCGGGTACCGTCGGTGGCTTCGTCGGACGGCTGGGCAACGAGCCCGATACCTACATAGAAGCCAAGTTCTCCCAGGAGCAGCAGGTGGAGAACGGCACGCGTTGGAAGTATTTCCTGATGCTGGCCGATGGGGTGCAGACGCCCAATGTCTGGACCGCCCAGGAAAGCAACCTGAACGTGCGCCAGGCTTATGCCGAGTTGAGCAACCTGGCCTCCTTCAAGTCCTCGCCCACCTTCCGCGACTCCACGCTCTGGGCCGGCAAGCGCTTCGACCGCGACAACTTCGACGTGCACTGGCTGGACCGCGACATCGTCTTCCTGGCCGGTACCGGTGCCGGTATCTACGACGTCAAGCCGACCGACTACTGGCGCCTGAACGGTTCGCTGATGACTCGTTCCTACGGTGACTTCGGCCTGGAGAATGGCAAGGATGCCCGCACCTACATAGGCACGCTCAAGCAATTCTTCGACGATGGCCGCTGGGAGGTCATGACCAGCGGCATCACCTCCGGGCAGAACGACGGACGCCTGGCCCAGCCGGGTGCCGGCGGCAACGACCACCGGGTCAACCTGGGCGGCCAGACACCGGGTGACAAGGGCCTGCACACCGCCTTCACCTATTCCCAGAAGGACTTCTTCGGTCGCGAAGGGCTGTTCAAGACCTCGCTGCTCTACGGCCGTGGCCTCGGTGCGGAACTCAGCCAGGTGGGTGGCGACGGCGACCTGCTGGACAACGCCCAATCGCTGCGGCTGGCGTTCTACGGTCATACCCGCCTGAGTCCGTTCTGGCGCGTGGCCCCCGCAGTGATCGCCGAACGCGGGACCAACCGCTACATGCCGGGCGACCACTACAACTACGTCACCACCAACCTGAGATTCTCCAACGACATCACCCGCAACTTCGAGATGCAGTACGAGCTGACCTTCCAGAACATGGATATCGATGCCCGTGGTTACGCCAACCGTGGCATCGCCGATGGCAACTTCTGGAAAGCCACCATCGCCCCTACCTTCAAGGCCCAGACCGGCGACTACTTCCTGCGGCCGGAACTGCGGGTGTTCGCCTCCTACATGAACTGGACCTCCGGACTCGACAACTTCAGCAGCACCGACGATTTCGGCCAGCCCGGCTTCAAGTCGGGGGGTGTCTGGCAGGTGGGAACCCAGATGGAGGTCTGGTTCTAAGGCGGCGCAGCCGATCGTGACGTGACCGCCTGTCCGAAATAGTATTATCAATGCGGAGGTGGCAGCGGCTCAAGCCTGAGGGTTTGGCCGCTTCGCTCCCGTTGCTGGCGGCAAGCCAAGCGATACGCGGTATCAAGAAAATTTTCCCCGCTGCCGATGGGCTGAATAGTTCACCAGCGGCGCTTCGCTCTTCCCACAGATCCCGTCACATCCGAGTGTTGGCGCGGTTTTCAGCGTTGTCCATGCCCTGGTTCCGGTTCGACCGACCTGCGCGAGCAGGTCTTCAACGGGGCTCTGTCCATGTTCAAGCGGCTGTGCAAATCCTCTCGCGTACGCTGGAGTCTCGGCGTCTTTCTTTGTGGCGTGGTGCTGACCAGCCTGACCATGCGCCATCTGGTCCAGCGCAATGACCAGATGCTCCGTAGCGCCCTGGACAGTGCCGCCGAGGACGTTCGCGATCAGGTGCTGGATCGGCTGCGCATCTACGAATACAGCCTGATCGGCATGCGCGACGTGGTGGTCGTCGCCGGTGGCAACCTGTCGCGGCAACTGCTCGGCAACTACGGTCGCGTCCATGACCTGGGGCAGGAATTCCGCGGTGCCCGGGGGGTTGGCTTCATCCGCCGGGTACCCCAGGCCGACGAAGCCCGCTTCCTGCGCGAAGCCAGTGCTGACGACTGGCCGGAATTCAGCATCCAGCCCTTCACCCCACACGCGGGCGATCGCTATGTCGTCCAGTACCTGGAGCCCAGCTGGCGCAACCTGAAGGCCATCGGCATGGACGCGGCGTCGGATCCGGCGCGCCGCGAGGCTGCGGTGCTGTCCATGCGGCATGCCGACATTCACCTCACCGGGCCGCTGCAGTTGCAGGCATCCTCACCGCCGGAGCCCGGCTTCCTGATGCTGTTGCCGATCTACCAGGGGGGGCGGCCGCCCGCCGACCCCAACGCGCGGGAAGCCGCCACCCTGGGCTGGTCCTATGTCCCCCTGAGCATCGAGGAAATGTTCGGTAGCCTGCGGCTGAACATTCCGGGGCTGATCATCCGCGTGAGCGACGTGACTGAGCCCGCGGCGTCCCGGCTGTTCTATCGCCAGGGTGACGACGAGGAGGGCGCCCAGGAGGTGTCCGAGCGGCGCCTGATCCAGGACGTCTATGGGCGGCAATGGCAGCTGGCCTTTACCGCCACCCCGACCTTCGTCGCGGCGCAGAACCTGGTATCGGTGCCCCTGGTGCATCTGTTCGGCAAGCTGTTCAGCCTGCTGGGCGCCGGACTCACCTTCGCGCTGCTCACCACGCGCCAGCGGCGCCGGCAGTACCAGCAGGACCAGGCCAACCTCACCGCCGTGGTGGAAAGCTCCTCCGACGGCATCATCAGCAAGGACCTCAACGGCGTGGTGCTGAGCTGGAACCACGCCGCGGAAGAGCTGTTCGGCTATCCCGCCAGCGCAGCCGTGGGCCGGCGCCTGCTCGACCTGGTCGTGCCCACCGAGCTGGAGCATGAGGAGTGGTGGGTGCTGGAGCGGATCGGCAAGGGCGAGCCGGTGCCGCACTTCGAGACCCGCCGCCAACACCGTGACGGTCACCTCATCGATGTCCTGGTCAGCGTCTCGCCCATGCGTGGCCGCGATGGCCGGGTCGTCGGCGCGTCCAAGACGGTGCGCGACATCTCGGTGCAGAAGGCCGCCCAGGCCGAGATCCTGGCGCTGAACGCCCGCCTGGAAGAGCAGGTGGCCCAGCGCACCGCCGAGCTCAGCCAGACCAATCTACTGCTCGGCGATGTGCTGCGCTCGGCCTCCGAGGTGGGCATCATCGCCACTGATCGCCGGGGCTGCATCACCCTGTTCAACGCCGGCGCCGAGCGGCTGCTGGGCTACCGCGCCGAGGAAGTGGTGGGCCTCTGGCAGGCCAGCGACTTCCATCTGCCGGAAGAGCTGGAAACCCGCGGCGCCGCCCTGGAGGCCGAGTACGGCGCACCGGTCGCGGGCTTCCGGGTGCTGGTGGAGCGTTCCGAGCGCGCCGGTGCCGAGGCCCGGGAATGGACCTATGTGCGCCGCGACGGCGAGCATCGCGACGTCAGCCTGGTGGTGACCACCATGCGCGACGCCGCGGGCCAGATCAGCGGCTACCTGGGCATCGCTTCGGACGTCACCGAGCGCAAGGCCGCCGAGCAGGAATTGGCGGCCAGCCTGGCGCTGACCCGGGCGATCCTGGACACCGCGGTCAGCCCCATCGTCACCGTGGACAGCGCCGGCCTGGTGCGCTCCTTCAACCCGGCGGGCGAGCGCGTCTTCGGCTATCGCGCCGACGAGGTGATCGGCCAGCCCATCCGCCGCCTGATTCCCGGCTACCTGGCCGGCTACGAGGCGCTGTTCAGCTGTCCACAGGAGATCCCCAACGAGCAGGCGACCCAGCAGGGCCAGGAAACCGAAGGCCGCCGCGCGGACGGCAGCGTCTTCCCCATCACCCTGAGCCTGGGCGTGATGTGGACCGACGGCGAGCGCCTGGCGGTGGCCATCATCGCCGACATCACCGAGCAGAGTCGTCAGCGCCAGGTGCTGCTGCAGACCCGCGATCAACTGACCATGGCCGCCGATGTCGCCGAGCTGGGCATCTGGTGCTGGCAACCCGACACCGGCCAGGTGCAGTGCAACGACCGGATGTTCGAACTCTACGAATGGAGCGAGGCGCAGCGCGAGGCGGGCATCACCTACAACGACTGGCGCTGCCGCGTGCACCCTGAGGACCTGGACGATGCCGAGGAGCGCCTCGGTGCGGCCATGGCCGGGCGCGCGGTGTTCGATCCGGTGTTCCGCATCCGTCGCCAGGACGGCTCGCTGCGGCACGTCCTCGCCGGCGCCCGTACCGAGCGCGATCCGCGTGGCCGGGTGCTGCGGGTGGTGGGCATCAACCGGGACATCACCGAGCAGCTGCAGCTCGAGCATCGCCTGCGCGAGGAGCGCACCCGCGCCGACGCCGCCAGCCAGGCCAAGTCGTCCTTCCTGGCCAACATGAGCCACGAGATCCGCACGCCGATGAATGCCGTGCTGGGCATGCTGCAACTGCTGCAGCGCACCGCCCTGGATGCGCGCCAGGGCGACTACCTGATCAAGGCCCAGCAGGCCGCGCGCTCGCTGCTGGGATTGCTCAACGACGTCCTCGACTACTCCAAGATCGAGGCCGGCAAGCTGCAGCTGGATGTCCACCCCTTCAGCCTGGAGCAGGTGCTGCGCAACCTGGGCGTGGTGCTGTCCGGCAATAGCGGCGAGAAGAACGTCGAGATCAACTACCACCTGGAGGCCGGGCTGCCCACCGCGCTGATCGGCGACAGCCTCCGGCTGCAGCAGATCCTCATCAACCTGGCCGGCAATGCCCTCAAGTTCACCGAGGCGGGCCAGGTGCTGGTCAGCGTGCGCCAGCTGTCCCGGGCGGACGGCCAGTTGCGCCTGGAATTCTCGGTGCAGGACACCGGTATCGGTATCAGCCCGGCCCATCAGGAGCAGCTGTTCCAGGGCTTCACCCAGGCCGAGGCCTCGATCAGCCGGCGCTTCGGCGGTACCGGCCTGGGCCTGGCCATCTGCAAGCGCCTGGTGGAGTTGATGGACGGCCAGCTGCAGGTGGAAAGCGAGCTGGGGGTGGGTAGCCGCTTCTGGTTCGATGCCGCCCTGGCAGTGGACGCCGCGGTCGAGACGCAGCTGGCGCCGGTGCGGCGTCGGGTACTGCTGGCCGACGACAACACGCTGGTCGGCGAGGTGCTGGTGGAGACCCTGGCGGCCCTTGGCTGGCAGGTCGACCTGGTCACCAGCGGTAGCGCCGCCCTCGACCGCATCGCCCAGGCCCGGCAGCAGGAGCAGCCCTATGAAGCGGTGCTCATGGACTGGCGCATGCCCGATGGCGACGGCCTGGTCACGGCCCGGCGCCTGCACGAGCAGCCGCAGACCAGTCGACCCAAGGTCATCATGCTCACCGGCTTCGGCCGCGACTTCCTCACCGAGACCCAGCAGAACGCCGAGGCGCCCTTCGACGACTACCTGACCAAGCCGGTGACCCCGGCGCAGATCGTCGAGGTGGTGGAGCGCGCCTTGGGCGCCGAGGTCCCGGCCGGGATCCATGCCGCGGCGGTGGTGGACGAGAGCCGCCGGCTGGCCGGCCTGCGCCTGCTGGTGGTGGAGGACAATGCCCTCAACCGCCAGGTGGCCGCCGAGCTGCTGCTCGCCCAGGGCGCCCAGGTGGAACTGGCCGAGGGCGGGCTGGAAGGGGTCGAGCGGGTGCTCGCCGGTGGCCCCCTGGACGTGGTCATCATGGACATGCAGATGCCCGATATCGACGGCCTGGAGGCCACCCGCCGCATCCGTGCCGATGGCCGTTTCGCCACCCTGCCGATCCTGGCGATGACCGCCAACGCCTCCCATACCGACCGCGACGCCTGCCTGGCCGCCGGCATGGACGACCATGTCGGCAAGCCCATCGACCTGGAGTTGCTGGTCGCCCGCCTGCAGCGCCTGACCGGCCAGGAGGTGAGTGCCGCACCGGTGGTCGCGCCGCTGGACGAGGATCGCCAGGTGGAGCCCCTGAGCCTGGTCCTGCGCCGGTTCGGCGGCGACGCCCGGCTGTTCGGTGCGCTGCTGGAACGCTTCGCCGAGGATTCCGTCAGCCTGCTGGAGGGACTCGCCCGGGCCTGGCACGCCGCCGACAGCGAGGCGGCGGTGGCCGTACTACACTCGCTCAAGGGCAGCGCCGGCACCATGGGTGCCCAGCGCCTGGCCGCGCGCGCTGCCGAGGGCGAACGCGCCGGCAAGGCCGGGGCCGGTGTCCCCCCGGAGGTGGCCATGGAACTGACGATCCTGCGACAGCTGCTCGACGAGGCCCTGGCCGCGTTGCGCGGCGCCCTGGCCGAGGTCCTCCCTCCACCCGTGCCTGCCGCAGTGGAAACTCAAGCCGACACCGCCCCCCAGGTCGACTGGCGTGCACGGCTGGACGAACTCGAACAGTTGCTCAGCCAGGGCAACCTCGATGCCCTGGAACTGATCGCCGCCTTGCCCGTGCACTGCCGCGCCGAAGTCCAGGTGCGCTACGACCTCTTTCGCGCCCAGGTCGAGACCCTCGACTTCGCTGCGGCGCTCTCCACCCTGCCTGATCTGAAGGAAGCCCTATGACTCCGCCGACCGCCGAGGCCGCCGGGCGGCGCAGCAAGCCCAAGCTGCTGATCGTCGACGACCAACCGCTGAACATCCGCATCCTCCACGAACTCTTTCGCCAGGATTGCGAGACCCTGATGGCCACCAGCGGCGCCCAGGCCCTGCAACTGGCCCTGGCCCAGCAGCCGGACCTGATCCTGCTCGACGTGATGATGCCGCAGCTCGACGGCCACGAGGTGTTGCGGCGCCTGCAGGCCGAGCCGGCCACCGCCGCCATCCCGGTGATCTTCGTCACCGGCCAGGAGGGGCCGGACGAAGAGGTCACGGGCCTGGAACTGGGCGCGGTGGACTTCATCAGCAAGCCGATCAATCCGGTGATCGTCCGCGCCCGGGTGCGCACCCAGCTCACGCTCAAGGCGCAACGCGACGTGCTGCGCGGCATCGCCCTGGTCGATGGCCTCACCGGCGTCGCCAATCGCCGCCAGTTCGACGAGGCGCTGCTGCGCGGCTGGCGCCAGAGCCAGCGCGAAGGTACGCCTTTTTCGCTGATCCTCATGGATATCGATCACTTCAAGGCCTACAACGATCACTATGGCCACCTGGCCGGGGACCAGTGCCTGCGGCAGGTGGCCCAGGCTCTCGGCCAGGGGCTGTTCCGTCCCTACGACCTGCTGGCGCGTTACGGCGGCGAGGAATTCGGCTGCCTGCTGCCAGGAACCGACCTGGAGGGCGCGACCCAGGTCGCCGAGCGGCTGCTGCAACAGGTGCGCGACCAGCGCCTGACCCATGCGTACTCCTCGGTGACCGGCTACGTCACCCTGAGCCTGGGCGTGGCCACCGCGCTCCCGCCGACCGCCGTCGATCCGGCGGCCCTGATCACCGCCGCCGATGCCCAGCTCTATGCGGCCAAGCACCAGGGTCGCGCCCGCGTCTGCGCCGCCGAACTCAGCGGCTGAGCGAGGTGCGTTCAGGTAACGCCGGGTAACAGAGGCCGTGGCTTTCTTCGTCGTCTAGTGTGGTGTTTCAGAAGTTCGCGCAAGAATTGGCGAGTGATTTTTGCTTATGGGCTAGGCGCCGGGACGAGTCATAGCAGGGCTATGGCGAGGAGTGGCAACGCCGCCCAGGAGCAAAAGGCGCCGCCAAAATTGCGTAGATAACTTTTGAAACACCACACTAGGCTGGGCGGCGAGGCGGCGGGCTGGCAGACTGCGGGCAGGGATTCTGCCGCCGGTAATCTATGTACGCCTTCACGCAACGCCAGGCCATCTTGGCCAGCTGGATCATCGTCTTCACCGCGCTCTATCTGGTTCTCCCGCTCAAGCTGCTGCCCAGCCTGCTGGCTGGACTGCTGGTGTACGAACTGGTCAATACCCTCGCCGGTCGCCTGCAACGCCACCTGCCCGGAGGCGGCGCGCGCTGGCTCGCCGTGGCCCTGCTCGGCGCCCTGGTGGTGAGCCTGCTGACGCTGTTCTTCGTCTGGTTCACCAGCTTCATCATCCAGGAGGTGCAGAACCCCGGGCGCCTGCTGGACAAGTTCATGGTGCTCACCGAACGCGCCCGGGCCCAGCTGCCGCCGTCGCTGGACGCCTACCTGCCGGCCAACGCCGACAGCATGAAGCGCGAACTGGTGGAATGGGTGCGCGCCCACGTGGCCCAGCTGCAGCTGTTCGGGCGCGACGCCGCGCGGACCTTCGTCATCGTGCTCATCGGCATGATCCTCGGCGCCATCGTCGCCCTGCAGCCGGCCCCCGATCCCGAGCGCCTGCGTCCGCTGAGCGGTGCCCTGCTGGTGCGCCTGGGCCTGGTGGCCCAGGCCTTTCGCAACATCGTCTTCGCCCAGATCAAGATTTCCCTGCTCAACACCACCCTGACCGGCATCTTCCTGCTCGGCGTGCTGCCGCTGTTCGACGTCCACCTGCCGCTGGCCAAGACCCTGGTGATCCTCACCTTCATCCTCGGCCTGCTGCCAGTGATCGGCAACCTGATGTCCAACACCCTGATCTTCATCGCCGGGCTGTCGCTGTCGATCTGGGTCGCGGTGGCGGCGCTGGGCTACCTGATCGCCATCCACAAGCTGGAATACTTCCTCAATGCCCGCATCGTCGGCGGCCAGATCAGCGCCCGCTCCTGGGAGCTGCTGGTGGCCATGCTGGTGTTCGAGGCGGCCTTTGGCCTGCCGGGCCTGGTGGCGGCGCCGGTCTACTACGCCTATCTCAAGAGCGAGTTGAAGGCGGAGGGGCTGGTCTGAAGCTGGCGGTCCGTTACCGCTCCGCCAGCCTGGCCGATCTGGACGTGCTGACGGGCTTCAATGCTGGCTTGCAGCGGGATGAGGGTAGTCCGCAGCCGCTCGGCGAGGCGGCCTTGCGGCAGCGTCTGGCGGATTGGCTGAGTCGCGGTGAGTACCAGGCCATCCTCGCGGAGCGCGACGGCCAGCCCCTGGGCTACGCGCTGTATCGGGTGGAGGCGGACAGGATCTATCTGCGCCATCTCTATGTGGCGCCCGAGGCGCGTCGCCAGGGCCTGGGACGCGCCTTTTTCCGCCAACTCCGCGATCAGCTCTGGCCCGCGGATCTGCCGGTGCAGCTCAACGTCCTGGCCGGCAACCAGACCGGTCGGGCCTTCTGGGCGGCGCTGGGCTTCGCGCCCTTCAGCCTGACCTTGCAGCGCCCACCCACCGGCGCTCACTGACGATCCAGATTCGCCCACATCCGCTGCCAGAAGGCGCCGGCTTCTTCGTTGCTGGCACGCCAGCGTTGTTCCAGCCGCTCGCGCTCGGGCGTACCCAGGTCTTCCGGACAGGCCAGGTAGCGGTCGGCCGCGCCCTGGGCCTCCGCCTGCAGCCGGCGCCATTCCCGGACGTCATCCAGCCAGCAGCGACCGGTGACGACCTCGTAGTACTCATGGGCGATCGCGTCTTTGTTCATGGGGTCATTCCAGGCGGTCATTAGAGGGCTAGACCGCAAGCGGCGCCTGGGGTGCCGTCCTAGATGAAAAAGGTGTCTGGGACGGGCTTTTCAAGGTTCTAGCGTGTCTTCGCCATCTAGCTCCAATAAACCACCCATCCATGAAAAAGCCGCGTCGGGGACGCGGCTTCTGCATATCTGGGCAGGCGTTACTTGCGTGCCAGCACCGTGCTGCGAGCGCCCTTGGGCGCGCCCGGCAGCGGGCTCAGCTCGCCGCTTTCCAGCCAGCGGCGCACGCGGGTGGCGTCGGCCATGTGGGTGAACTTGCCGAAGGCGTCCATCACCACGAAGGCTACCGGACGACCGGCCATCACGGTGCGCATCACCAGGCAGTGACCGGCCTTGTCGGTGTAGCCGGTCTTGGTCAGCTGCACGCTCCAGTCGGCGTTGTAGACCAGGTGGTTGGTGTTGCGAAAGCCCAGCACATAGTTGGGATTGTGGAAGGCCTGGGTCTTTTCCGGGGTGGTGCTGAGCTGGCCGAGCAGCGGATAGTGCTCGGTGGCCTTGAGCAGGGTGACCAGATCACGCGCGGTGGAGACGTTGAGCGGCGACAGGCCGGTGGGCTCGGCGTAGCGGGTGTTCTTCATACCCAGGGCGCGGGCCTTGGCGTTCATGGCGGCGACGAAGGCCTTCTGACCGCCCGGATAGTGATGGGCCAGGCTGGTGGCGGCGCGGTTCTCGGAAGACATCAGCGCCAGTTGCAGCATGTCACGGCGGGTCAGCTCGCTACCCAGGCGCACGCGCGAGAAGACCCCGCGCATGGCCGGGTTCTCGCTGATGTCGATATCGATGGTCTGCTCCAGCGGCAGCCGGGCATCGAGCACCACCATGGCGGTCATCAGCTTGGTTACCGAAGCGATGGGGGCGACCTGGTCCGGATTCTGGGCGAACAGCACCTGGTTGGTCTTGAGGTCGACGACCAGAGCGTGGTTGGAGGCCAGGCGCTGGGCGGTGGCGGCGGCCGCGGCCTTGACCTTCGGTGGGGTCTGGGCCAGGACGGCCGGACTCAGCCCGACCAAGCCAGCCAGCAACAGGCCGGCAAGTTGATGACAGATCTTCACGGTGGCAGCTCTCAGGAAAGGGGCGGGGTTAGAACAACCGCGAACGGCAATGCGCCTTGCAGATCAAGGACATTGCGCAGAGATTTCACGTCTTTTATCACCCGAATTGTCGGCTGGGAATCCGACAAGGCAGCTTTTTACACAGCACGCTGGCAAAAAGTCACAATTAGTTGCAGATGGGCGACGGACGGCAGGGGTGGCGGAGTGAAAGGGCGCCCGAGAGGCCTCGGGCGCCCCTGGATCAGTCGTGGGCTTCCTGGGCAGCGGGGCCGAGCATGCTGCCGGTGACCAGGTAGCGCTCGTGCCAGGCCAGGGCTTCGGGCAGCAGGTGCGGCGTATGCTTGCCGTGGCTGCCGGCCAGGGCGCGCTCGAAGTAATCCTCCAGCGCCGGACGGAAACTCGAGTGGACACAGTGCTCGAGAATGGCCCGGGCGCGCTGCTTGGGGCTGAGCATGCGCAGGTCGGCCAGGCCCTGGTCGGTGACGATCACCGCGACATCGTGCTCGGTATGGTCGACGTGGCTGACCATGGGCACCAGGGTCGAGATCAGGCCGTTCTTGGCCGTGCTCGGCGCCATGAACACCGACAGATAGGCATTGCGGGCGAAGTCGCCGGAGCCGCCGATGCCGTTCATCATCCCGGTACCCATCTGGTGGGTGGAGTTGACGTTGCCATAGAGGTCGGCTTCGAGCATGCCGTTCAGGGCGATGCAGCCCAGGCGGCGCACCAGTTCCGGATGATTGCTCACCCCCTGCTGGCGCAGGATGATGCGCGTGCGCAGCGACTCGGCGTGTTCGAGGAAGCGCTCGATGCCCACCGGACTGAGCGAGAAGGAGGTGGCCGAGGCCAGTTCCATCTTGCCGCTGATGAGCAGCTCCAGCATGCCGTCCTGGATGACCTCGGTGAAGGCGGTCAGGCCTTCGAACTCGCTCGCGGCCAGGCCCTGCATGAAGGCGTTGGCGATATTGCCGACGCCCGACTGGATCGGCAGCAGGTTGGCGGGAATGCGGCCCTGGCGCACTTCGAACCTGAGGAAATCCAGCAGGTGCCCGGCGATGGCCTGGGAGACGGCGTCCGGCGCCTTGAACGGGCTGTTGCGGTCGGGGGCGTCGGTTTCCACCACGGCCACCACCTTGTCCAGCGGCACCTCCAGGTAGGGCAAGCCGATGCGGTCGCCGGGGTGTTCCAGCGGGATGGGCGTGCGC
>CAUQPA010000006.1:0-27741 GCA_963519325.1 uncultured Pseudomonas sp.
ACGCTCAGGAGCAGGGCGGCGAGCAGGCCGGCCAGGGTGGCACTGAAGGCGATACGCTGGAACATGTCGAGCTCCTTCAGTGGCAGGGGAAGCCTTCGCTGTGACGGGTGTCGTGGGCGCCATTGTGCAACGCCTCGACGTGGGAGAAACCGGCCAGGAACACCAGGCTCAGGCCGAGGAGGCAGGCGAGCAGGGTGGCGGTCAGGCGCTGGGCACGGGTATTGGTCTGGGGCAGGGTGGTGGCGGAGCGGGCGACGGTCATGGCAAGGCCTCGGAGTCGAAGCGGCAGGGACGCGCCTAGGCAGCGAGCCGCAGGCGGCCGCCGTCCAGCACGACCGCCCACCGCGGGTTGCTTGAAAGCAGCAGGCCGGTCTCCGGACTCACGAGGGTCTCAAGGTGCGGCCTTGGCTGGGCGTCGGCCCGGCTGCGTTGAAACCCTCCGCGGAATGCTCATTTACGCTTTGTAAATTGCGCTTCCTTGGAGGGCTTCGCCTTGCCGGGCGCTAGCTCGCTCAATACCGCATACCTATGCAACTACCAGGATCGCCTTCCCCAGACTTGCCGGCCCGGTGGCATCGTGATCCTGCGCTCGTCTACCGTTGCGGGGGCAGTGCCGGACTTGGACCGGCTTCCCGTTTCACCGCGACCCATGGCGGAATCGCGACACCTGAAGCAAGGGTCAGCAGACCATGGGCTTCGTCCGCCGGTCAAGCCTGTTCGATTGACACCCCGGCGGGGCGCTCGTAGCCTGTCGGGCTTCGAGGTGCTCTAAGAGCCTGCCCATAATCTGCTGTGCGTCGGCCCAACTGTGTTGAACACGCCTTGTTGGCCTCTAGCTCGCGAGATTATGAACAGGCTCTATGCAAGAGCTTGAAAGGGAACGCGGTGCGACACCGCGGCTGCCCCCGCAACTGTAAGCGGCGTTTTTAGCCTCTCCACTAGAGCCTGTTCATAATTTGCTGCGCGTCGGCCAAACTGCGTTGAAGATGCTTTCGGAATGCTCATTTACCATTCGTAAACTCCGCTTCCTCAAGCATCTTCGCCTTGTTTGACTCTAGCTCGCGAAATTATGAACACGCTCTAAGGCCACTGCTCACGCGGGAAGGCCGGAGCCAGGCGCCGCGAGCCAGGAGACCTGCCTCGCCAGTTTCCCATACGCAACCGGGCGGGGTGATCCGGGCTGCCACCAGGGCCTCGCCGGCGTGCGGGCGTCCGGCATGCCTGCCCGTCCTCTTTATGCTTTCCATTTAAGGGCAGCCCATGAAAACCCTGGCCAAGACCCCCGTCACCATCGTCACCGGCTTCCTCGGTGCCGGCAAGACCACCCTGCTGCGCCACATGCTCGACCACGCCGAGGGCCGCCGCATCGCGGTGATCGTCAACGAATTCGGCGAGCTGGGCATCGATGGCGAGATCCTGCGCCAATGCAGCATCGGCTGCACTGAAGAAGAGGCCCAGGGCCGCGTTTTCGAGTTGGCGAACGGCTGCCTGTGCTGCACCGTGCAGGAGGAATTCTTCCCGGTGATGAAGGAGCTGGTGGCACGCCGTGGCGACATCGACCACATCCTCATCGAGACCAGCGGCCTGGCCCTGCCCAAGCCCCTGGTGCAAGCCTTCCAGTGGCCGGAGATCCGCAACGCCTGCACCGTGGACGCGGTGATCACCGTGGTCGACAGCCCGGCGGTAGCGGCTGGCACCTTCGCTGCTCATCCCGAGCAGGTGGATGTCCAGCGCCGCCAGGACCCCAACCTGGACCACGAATCGCCGCTGCATGAATTGTTCGAAGACCAGTTGGCCAGCGCCGATCTGGTGATCCTCAACAAGGCCGACGGTCTGGACGTCGAGGCCCTGGCGCGTGTGCGTGCCGAGGTGTCCGAGGAACTGCCTCCGGCGGTCAAGGTGGTGGAGGCCAGTCGTGGCGTGCTCCCCTTGTCGGTCCTGCTGGGCCTGCAGGCCGAGTCCGAGGCCCATATCGACAGCCGTCCGACCCATCATGACCTCGAGGGGCACGAGGATCACGATCACGATGAATTCGATTCCTTCGGTGTCGAGCTGCCCGAGGTGGCCGAGGCGACCTTGCTGGCGGCCCTGGGCGAGGTGGTCAAGACCCATGGCGTGCTGCGCGTGAAGGGCTTCGCCGCCATTGCCGGCAAGCCTTTACGCTTGCTGGTACAGGGCGTCGGCACTCGCTTCGACAAGCACTTCGATCGCGCCTGGCAGGCGGGTGAGGCCCGCACTACCCAGCTGGTGCTGATCGGCCAGGAGCTGGACCAGGTGGCCATCACCGCCCAGCTGCGCGCCGCGGTGGCCTGAGCTAGATGCATCTGCTGCGTACCCAGCCAGGCGGCTTCGTCCCGGACGACGGCATCGCCCACTTGGCGCAAACGCCGGGTGAAATCATCGTCCTCTGCAGTGGCGACTCGCACCTGGCGCTGCTGGCCGAGGCGACCCGCACCCTGGACGCCGGCTATCCCAGTCTGCGTCTGGCCAATCCCATGCAGCTGCAGAACCACGCCTCGGTGGATCTCTATGTCGAGGAGGTGCTTAGCCAGGCGCGGGTGGTGTTCATCTCGCTGCATGGTGGCCAGGGTTACTGGCGCTATGGCATGGAGCGGCTGGCGGAATTGGCCGCCAGGGGGCTGACCCTGATCGCGGTGCCCGGTTGCGACCGGCCCGACCCGGAGCTGATGGCCCTGGGTACGGTGGCGGCCGAGTTGGCCGAACGGCTGTGGCGCTATCTGCGCCAGGGCGGCCTGGCCAATGCGCGGGATTTCCTGAATTGCCTGGCGGCCGAATGCCTGGGCGCTGACTATGCCTATGAGCCGCCGCGGGAGTTGCCGCGAGTCGCGGTCTATCAGGCGGAAGGCCTGGGCCTCGACGGCTGGCGTGCGACCTGGCGCCCGGATTGGCCGACGGCGGCGCTGCTGTTCTATCGCACCCATCTGCAGGCGGCCAACACCGCCTTCGTCGACGTCTTCTGCCAGCAACTGCAGGCCCAAGGCCTGAATCCGCTGCCCATCGCCGTGGCTAGTCTCAAGGAGCCGGCCTGCCTGGCCGAGGTGGAGCGGTTGCTGGACGAGACCGACGCTGCCCTGATCCTCAATACTACGGGTTTCGCCCAGTCCAGCCCGGAGCGGCCGAATCTCGCCCCTTTTCGCAGGCCGGTGCCGGTACTCCAGGCCATCTGCGCCCAGGACAATCGCGAGCGCTGGCTGGAGAATCCCCAGGGCCTGGGCGCCCGCGACCTGGCCATGCACATCGCCCTGCCAGAGCTGGACGGGCGCATCATCACCCGGCCGGTGAGCTTCAAGGGCCTGGCCTGGCGCTGCGAGCGCAGCCAGAGCGACGTGGTCAACTACCAGGCCGATGGCGAGCGCATGGCCTTCGTCGCGCGCCTGGCGCGCAACTGGATCGAATTGGCGCGCCGCCCGGCAGCGGATAAACGCATCGCCCTGATCCTCGCCAACTATCCGACCCGCGATGGTCGCATCGGCAACGGCGTCGGCCTGGATACCCCGGCGGCGGCGCTCAAGGTGCTGCAGGCCTTGCAGGCCGCGGGTTATCCGGTGGCCAATCTGCCGGAGAACGGCACCGCTCTGATCGAACGGCTGCTCGGCGGCGTCACCAACGACAGCGCCCTGCGCGATCTGCGGCCGGCCTTGCAGAGCCTGAGCCTGGACGACTACCAGGCCTTGTTCGCTCAGCTGCCACAACGTCTGCAGCTGGCGGTGACCGAGCGTTGGGGCGCGCCCGAGGCCGATCCCATGCACCGTCGCGGTCGGCTCATGGTGGCCGGGGTGCGCTTTGGCCTGACGTTCGTCGGTATCCAGCCGGCGCGTGGCTATGATGTCGATCCCGCCGCGGTCTATCACGATCCGTCGCTGGTGCCGCCCCATGGCTACCTGGCGTTCTATTTTTGGCTGCGCGAAGTCTATGGCGCCCAGGCGGTGGTCCACCTGGGCAAGCACGGCAACCTGGAATGGCTGCCGGGCAAGGGCGTGGGCATGTCCGCGGAGTGTTGGCCAGACGCCATCCTCGGACCGCTGCCCAACGTCTATCCCTTCATCGTCAACGACCCGGGTGAGGGTGCCCAGGCCAAGCGACGAACCCAGGCGGTGATCATCGATCATCTGATGCCGCCGCTGACCCGCGCCGAGAGCTACGGTCCGCTGCGCGATCTGGAGCGCCTGGCCGACGAATACTATGACGCCAGCCTGCTGGACCTGCGTCGCGCCAGCGAGCTGCGTGGCGAGATCCTGCGACTGGTGCGCGAAACCTCTCTGGACCGCGAGCTGGGCCTGGTGATCACCGAGGATCCGGACAGCTGGCTGCCGCAGCTGGACGCCTATCTCTGCGATCTCAAGGAATCCCAGATCCGCGATGGCTTGCACGTGTTCGGCGAATCGCCGACGGGACAGCTGCGCCGCGATACCCTGGTGGCCCTGCTGCGCATTCCGCGCGGCGATGCCCAAGGCGGCAATGCCAGTCTCTTGCGGGCGCTGGCCAAGGACCTGCAGCTGGACATCGATCCCCTGGCCGCCGATCTGGGTGAGCTCTGGCAAGGCGCACGCCCGGCGTGCCTTGCCAGGCTTTCCGCCGAAGCCTGGCGCACCCTGGGCGATACCCGCGAGCGGCTGGAGTTGCTGGCCCTTGCCCTGGTGGCCGCGACGGTGGATGGCGAGCCGCTGCACGTGGCCCTGGACGATCTCCCCCTGACGCGTCCAGTGCTGGAGCACCTCACGGCCCAGGTCGCGCCGGCGCTGGACAGCTGCGGTGCCGCCGAACTCGGTGGACTGCTGGCGGCGCTGGAGGGCCGCTTCGTCCCGGCTGGTCCCAGTGGCGCGCCCAGTCGCGGCCGACTGGATGTGCTGCCCACCGGGCGCAATTTCTTCTCCGTGGATGTGCGCAACCTGCCAAGCATGACCGCCTGGCGCCTGGGTTGGCAGTCGGCCAACCTGTTGCTGGAGCGGCATCTGCAGGAGGAGGGCGATCACCTGCGCCAACTCGGACTTTCGGTCTGGGGCACGGCCACCATGAGGACCGGCGGCGACGACATTGCCCAGGCTATGGCCCTGCTGGGCGTGCGCCCGGTATGGCAGACCGGCAGCGCCCGGGTCGAGGATTTCGAGATCCTGCCCCTGTCGCTGCTGGATCGTCCGCGGGTGGATGTCACCCTACGCATTTCCGGTTTCTTCCGCGATGCCTTTGGGGGACTGGTGCGGCTGTTCGATGCGGCCGTCCAGGCGGTCGCGGCGCTGGACGAACCGGACGACCTCAACCCCCTGGCCGCCCAGGTCCGTCGCGAGCGCGCCGCGCTGGAGGCGAGCGGCACAGCGCCCGACCAGGCGCGGCGCCAGGCCGGCTGGCGCATCTTCGGCGCCCAGCCCGGCGCCTATGGCGCTGGCGTCCAGGGCGCGGTCGAAGAACGTCAGTGGCAGGACCGCAGCGAGCTGGCCACCGCCTATCTCAACTGGGGCGGCTATGCCTATGGCGCAGAGGACGACGGCACCGCCGCCCGCGATGACTTCTCCCGCCGCCTCGGTCGCCTGCAGGCGGTGCTGCAGAACCAGGACAACCGCGAGCACGACCTGCTCGATTCCAACGATTACTACCAGTTCCAGGGCGGCATGCTGGCCGCCGCCGAGACCCTGAGCGGGGAGCGCCGCGCCAGCTACTTCGGCGATCATGCCCAGGCCGATCTGCCACGCATTCGTACCCTCAAGGAAGAGCTGGGCCGAGTGGTGCGGTCGCGGGCGGCCAATCCCAAGTGGATCGCCGGTATGAAGCGCCATGGCTACAAGGGCGCCTTCGAGATGGCCGCCACCGTGGACTACCTGTTCGGCTTTGGCGCCACCACCGAGCTGGTGGAGGATCACCAGTACCAGCAACTGGCCGATGCCTACCTAATGGATGTCGACACCCGCAGCTTCGTCGAGCGCTACAACCCCGAGGCGCTGCGCGACATGACCGAACGCCTGCTGGAAGCCCAGCAGCGCGGCCTCTGGCAAGAGCCCGGCGATTATCGCGAGGCCCTGGAGCAGCTACTGATGGATATGGATGAAGCCTGAGATGACCGCCCCTGTCTTTCCCCTGGCCGCCGTGGTTGGCGCGGAGCCTTTGAAGCTGGCGCTGTGCCTGAATGCCATCGACCCCCGTATCGGCGGGGTGCTGATCGAGGGGCCGCGCGGTATGGCCAAGTCGACCCTGGCTCGCGGCCTGGCCGATTTGCTCGGCGGGGGGCCCTTCGTCACCTTGCCATTAGGCGCCAGCGAAGAGCGCATCGTCGGCACCCTGGATCTGGACGCTGCTCTCGGCGAGGGCCGGGCGCGCTTTGCCCCCGGGGTACTGGCCGCCGCCGATGGCGGGGTGCTCTATGTCGACGAAGTCAATCTGCTGCCGGATCACTTGGTGGACCTGTTGCTGGACGTGGCCGCCAGCGGCGTCAACCGGGTGGAGCGCGACGGCATCTCCCACGAGCATGCTGCTCGTTTCCTGCTGGTGGGCACCATGAATCCGGAAGAGGGCGAGTTGCGCCCGCAGTTGCTCGACCGCTTCGGCTTCGCCTTGGCGCTGGACAGTCGTCCGGCGCCGCGGGAACGGGCCGAGATCCTGCGCCGGCGCCTGGCCTTCGATAGCGATCCCGCGACCTTCGTCGCCCAATGGGAGACGGCCCAAGCGGAGTTGCGCCAGCGCTGCGCCCAGGCGCGCGAGCGGCTCGCCAGCATTCCCCTGGATGATGCCGCGCTGGACGCCATCACCGAGGGCTGCCATCAGGCCGGGGTCGATGGCCTGCGCGCCGACCTGGTCTGGCTGCGCGCGGCCCGTGCCCATGCCGCCTGGCGCGGCGGTGCTGCCATCGAAAACGCCGACATCGCCGCCGTGGCCGACTTCGCCCTGCGTCATCGCCGCCGGGATGCAACCGCTACTCCGTCAGTAATACCACCCCTAAAGGATGAGTCTCCTTCCTCAACTTCGGAGCAGGAGTCAGGTAGTCAAAAGGGTGGGGGCGGCGCCGAAAATCCCGGGGGTGAAGGAGATGCCTGGGGCGCCCTGGCGCCCTCGCCGATGGCGAGTGGTCCGCGGCGCCGGCTGGACGTGGCAAAAAAGCTCTAGGCATCCGATCCACCCACACCGCGGATCGTGATGCCCGGAACGGGGTGGGCAGGACCGCGGGTGGCCGTCAGGGTGCCCGCAGCTTGGGTGAAGAGGGCGCCATTGCCTGGCTGCCGACCCTGTTGCGTGGTCGTCCGCGGCGGCCTGCCGATTTGGTCCGCCAGCCGCGCAGCCGCCGTCCGGCCCAGCTCTGGCTGGTGCTCCTCGATCATTCCGCCTCCACCCGCCGGCACGGCGCCCTGGCCCAGGCCAAGGGACTGCTGGCCGACTGGTTCGAGCAGGCCTACCGGCAGCGGGTGAGGGTGGCGGTACTCCAGGCGGCCGGGGACCGACCGGTGTGGTCCTTCCAGGGACAGCGCAGCGGTCAGGCGCTGCAGGCCTGGCTGGATACCTTGGGGGCGGGCGGTGGAACTCCGTTGCTCGCCGGGCTGGAGGAGGCCCGAACGTGGCTCGAGGGGCGTCGACGTCGCCACCCTGGGGAGGAATGCCAGCTATTGCTGGTCACCGATGGTCGGCTGCTGGAGTTGGCGGGACTGGCGGTGCCCGCTTGCCGGACCCTGGTACTGGATATCGAGTTGGGACCGGTTCGGCTGGGGCGGGCTACGGAGCTCGCCCGACGTTTGGGAGCGGAGTACCGGCACCTGGAAGAGGTGCCGGAGATCTAGCCAGGCTGTTGGACTTCGCTACGTTCAACCCAACCTGCTAGGTCAGGTAGGTTGGGTTGAGACGGCTCCATCGTCGAAGCCCAACAATCAAGGATTCAGACGCCATGGTGTTGGGCTTCGCTACGCTCATACGCTCAACCCAACCTACCCCTAAGGCTAGCGCCGGGATCTCAATGCCCCGCCTTCATCGCCTTGACCAGGGTGTCCACGTTGTAGCGGAACATGTCGGCATAGGTGGCGGCAGGACCATTGGCCGGGGACAGAGCTTCCACATAGAGTTCGCCACCCGGCTGGGCGCCGCTGGCCTTGGCGATCTGCTGTACCAGGCGCGGGTCGTTGGAGTTCTCAAAGAAGTAGGTCGTAACGTGCTCCTGCTTGATCTGGCGGATTAGCTTGCCGACGTCCTGGGCCGAGGCCTCGGCTTCGGTGGAGATGCCCAGCGGCGAGATGAACTGCACGCCATAGGCATCACCGAAGTAACCGAAGGCATCGTGGGAGGTGAGGACCTTGCGCCGCGCCTTGGGCACCTGGGCGATCTGCTCCCGGGCGTAGCGATCCAGAGCTTCGAGTTTGGCGATGTAGCGCTCGCCATTGGCCTGGTAGGTGGCAGCGTCGGCTGGATCGATCTGCGACAGGGCCTTCACCACGTTGCGGGTGTAGACGACCACGTTCAGCGGGTTGTTCCAGACATGGGGATCGACGCCGTGCTCATGCTCGTGGTCGTCGTGACCCTCTTCGTCTTCCGCCATCTCCCGCGTCTTGATGCCCTCGCTGAGGATCACCGGCGGGCGCGCCTGGCCGGACGCCTTGATCAGCCGGTCCATCCAGCCTTCCATGTGCAGGCCGCTCATGAACACCACGTCGGCCTGCTTGAGCGCCTGGGCATCGGCTGGGGTGGGCTCATAGGCGTGGGGATCGCCATTGGGGCCGACCAGGGAGGTGACCTGGACATGGTCGCCGCCCACCTGCTTGACCACATCGGCGATCACGGTGAAGGTGGCGACGGCCTTGATGGTTTCGGCCGCCTGCGCCTGGCCGGCGACGGCGAGCAGCAGGGCGGCGCCCAGCGAGAACAGGGATTTCATAGTGACTCCTTTCAGTGGGTGAGGTGGGGGCGAGGACGCAGGCGCCGGTACAGACCCAGGCGCCCGAACAGCAGGGAGAAGAGGTAGCAGGCGCCTGCGGTGAGGACGATGGCCGGCCCCGAGGCATAGCCCAGGTGGTAGGAGAGCACCAGGCCGACCAGGCCGCTGAGGCTGGCGATCAGGCTTGCGACCGCCATCAGGCCGGGCAGGCTGTTGGCCCAGAAGCGCGCCGCCGTCGCCGGGAGCATCATCAGGCCAACGGCCATCAGGGTGCCCAACGCCTGGAAGCCGGCGACCAGGTTGAGCACTACCAGCAGCAGGAACAGCAGGTGGTAGAGCGACCCTCGGCCTCCTACGGCGCGCAGGAAACCCGGATCGAAGCATTCCAGCGCCAGGGGGCGATAGATCACCGCGAGCACCACCAGCGATAGGGTGGCGATACCGGCGACCAGATAGAGCGCGGTGGCATCGATGGCCAGGATGGTGCCGAACAGCACATGCAGGAGGTCGACGCTGGAGCCGTGCAGGGAAACGATCAGCACCCCCGCCGCCAGGGAGATCAGGTAGAAGCTGGCGAAGCTGGCATCCTCGCGCTGATTGGTGAAACGACTGACCAGCCCCGCGAGTCCGGCCACCAGCAGCCCGGCGAGCATGCCGCCGATGCCCATCGCGGGCAACGAGAGACCGGCGACCATGAAGCCGAG
This sequence comes from uncultured Pseudomonas sp., assembly GCA_963519325.1. Classification (GTDB taxonomy): domain Bacteria; phylum Pseudomonadota; class Gammaproteobacteria; order Pseudomonadales; family Pseudomonadaceae; genus Chryseomonas. Next base: position 9,568 of record CAUQPA010000006.1, read on the forward strand.
GGCGGCGCCGGGCAACACGGCGTGGCTCATGGCGTCGCCCACCAGGCTCATGCGCCTGAGCATCAGCAGCACCCCCACCGGACCGGCGCCCAGCGCCAGCGCCAGGCAAGCCACCAGCGCCCGGCGCATGAAGCCGAATTCGACGAAGGGCTCGAACAACAGCTGGTAGAGGGTCATGCGCGTTCACACACCGCCGCAGTGGCGTCCCAGCGTTCGGCCAGATTGCGCGCCCGGGTCAGGTTTTCGGCCACCAGCACCTCCGCGGTGCCGCCCCAGGCGATGGCTTCCCGGGCCAGCAGCAACGTCTCGGGAAAATGCTGGCGGACCTGCTCCAGATCGTGCAGCACCGCGATCACCGTGCGCCCCTGGCCGTGCCAGCGCCGGACGATGGTCAGCAGATCGGCGGTAGTACGGGCATCGATAGCGGTGAAGGGCTCGTCCAGCAGCAGTACCGGGGCATCCTGCAGTAACAGTCGGGCGAACAGCACGCGTTGGAACTGGCCGGATGACAGGGCGCCGACCAGGCGGTCTTCGAGACCCTCCAGACCGACCGCCTGCAAGGCCTGGCGAGCCTCGTCCAGCTGGGCGGCGGTAACGCCGCGCCAGCTGCCGAGGCCCTGCCAGGCGCCCAGCACCACGGTTTCCATGACACTCAGCGGGAAGCTGCGGTCGATCTCGGCTGCTTGCGGCAGGTAGCCCAGGCGCCGCTGTGGAACGGCGCGCTGGACCCGGCCGCTGACCGGTCGCAAGGTGCCGGCGATGGCCTTGAGCAGGGTGGATTTGCCCGCGCCATTGGGGCCGACGATGGCGGTAAGGCTGCCGGTACGGAAGCGACCGCTCAGGTGATGGATGGCGGGATGACGCTGGTAGGCCAGGGTCAGGTCCTGCAACTCGATGGCGGCACTCATGGGCGGGAGACCGCCCAGCCCACGGCGAGCCACAGGAGTACCAGAGGCAGGCAGGCCAGCAGCAGGCGAGTAGGAACGGAGAGCAGCAGCAGGGAAGAACGATGGGACGCCATGACGAAACCTTGGATTAGCTGGCAAAAGTTATAACATAACAATTCTGCGCAGTCACCCAGGGCCTGGTCTTACTTGCGCTGGGATCAGCTAGGCCTTCCGCGTCCGGGTCGACGGGCTCTCTGCAAATGGGAACGGGCGACCCGGGTCGCCCCGGGTCGGTCAGGCGGCCTGGGTCTCGGCCATGCGCTGCTCCAAGCGTTGCAGGAAGTTGAGCAGCAGCACCTCTTCTTCCTTGAGTCCTTTTCGCTTGCGCGGTTTGGGCAGGGTGCATAGATCACCCGCGAGAAAGGCATCGAGCACACCCGGGTGGATGTAGCACTTGCGGCAGACCGCCGGGGTGTTGCCCAGGGTGCGCGAGACGGCCTTGACCATGTCCACCAGCTCCTTCTTGGCATCGGTCTGGGTTTCGCAGCGCAATTCGCGCAGCGCTTCGAGGGCCAGGGCGCTGCCCGCCCAGGTGCGATAGTCCTTGGCGGTGAAATCGGCACCGGTCAGCTCATGCAGGTAGGCGTTGACGTCGGAGGAGGTCACGGTATGGCGCTCGCCGTCAGCATCCACGTACTGGAACAGGTGCTGCCCCGGTAGCTCCAGGCACTTCTTCACGGTGCGCGCCAGGCGCGGGTCGCTGACCTTGATGTCATGCTCCACGCCGCTCTTGCCGCGGAAGTGGAAGGCGATGGTGTTGCCGTGCACCTCGGCATGGCGATTGCGCAGGGTGGTGAGCCCGTAGGACTTGTTGCTCTTGGCGTACTGGGCATTACCGACCCGGATCAGGGTCGCGTCGAGCAAGCTGATCACCGTGGCCATGACCTTCTCGCGACTCAGGCCCCGGCGGGAGAGGTCTTCTTCCACCCGCTGCCGCAATTTGGGCAGCGCCTGGCCGAAGGCGAGCATCCGCTCGTACTTGTCGGTGTCGCGGATCTCGCGCCAGCGGGGATGGTAGCGGTACTGCTTGCGCCCCCGGGCATCCCGCCCGGTGGCCTGCAGATGGCCATTGGCATCCGGGCAGATCCAGACGTCGGTATAGGCCGGCGGGATGGCCAGCTTGTTGATCCGGTCGATTTCGGCCTGGTTGCGAAGGCGCTCGCCGTCCGCGGTGAAATAGGCCCACTTGCCGCGTAGCTTGCGCCGGCTGAGACCGACTTGGCTGTCGTCGACGTAGTTGAGATCCGGTGGCAAGGGGGTGCAGAGGGCGGTGCCGGTGTCGTCACGCTCATCGGCGGGGATGGGTAGATCGGTCTGGGCGAGGCGTTGCATTACTTTCGAACGAGAGGTCATGACTGCACCGACGATTTCCTGGTCGAAACGGTGGACTCCAGGAAACCGGACCAGGTTCTCATGACCCCTTTCAAGCCGACCGACGCACAGCTCCGCGAGGCCTTGCTCGCCAAGGCGCGCACGCGCCGCCCAGGGACCACCTTCTGCCCTTCGGAGGTCGCCCGTGAGCTGGCGACGGATTGGCGACCGCTGATGGAGCCGTTGCGTGGGGCGGCCCGCGAACTGGCGCGCGAGGGTCGCCTGCAGGTGACCCAGAAGGGGGAAGCCCTGCATCCCGCCGCGCCCTGGCATGGCCCGATCCGATTAAGTTTGGCTTAATGAGCGATTAAGTTTCGATTAATGGCCGATGGCTACTCTGGACCCAGAACAGACAGCAACCCAGAGGAATCACCATGAAAACGCTGACCGCCATCGCCACTGCCGCCTTCCTGCTCACCGGTCTGGGCGTCGCCCAGGCCCGCGACCTCGGTCCCGACGAAGCCCTCAAGTTGCGCGACAGCGGCAAGATCAAGAGCTTCGAGGTGCTCAACCAGGCCGCCATCGCCAAGCATCCGGGCTCGACCACCCACGAGACCGAGCTGGAGGAAGAATACGGCCGCTACATCTACCAACTGGAACTGCGTGACCCCAAAGGTGTGAAATGGGATCTGGAACTCGACGCCACCACTGGCGAAGTCCTGAAAAACCAGCGCGACGATTGAGTGTGGCGCTGGCCGTGCTGCTCCTGCTCGGCAGCGCGACCTCCCTGGTCCAGGCCCGTGACCTGGACCAGGACGAAGCCCTCAAGCTACGCAAGGAAGGCGTGATCAGGCCGTTGGAGACCCTCCTGCAGCGGGTCAACGAACGCTACCCCAATGCCCGGCTACTGGAAGCCGAACTGGAGGAGGAAGATGGCCAGTATCGCTACGAGATCGAGATCCTCGTCGGCGACGGGGTCCGCGAACTGGAAATCGGCGCCATGGACGGCGCCATCATGAAGGACGAGGTGGACGACTAGATGCGCCTGTTGCTGGTGGAAGACGATGTAGCCCTGGCCGACGAGATCTCGGCGTTCCTCTCGCGCCAGGGCTATGCCGTGGATTGGCTCGCCGATGGCCGCGACGCGGCCTGGCAGGGCGCCCAGGAGCCCTATGACCTCATCGTGCTGGACCTCGGCCTGCCGGGACGCCCCGGCCTGGAGGTACTCGGCGAATGGCGTGCGGCGGCGCTGGCGACGCCGGTGCTGGTCCTGACCGCGCGCGACAGCTGGGCGGAACGTATCGACGGACTCAAGGCGGGCGCGGACGACTACCTGACCAAGCCCTTCCATCCCGAGGAACTCGGCCTGCGCATCGCCGCCTTGCTGCGGCGAGTCAAGGGCGTGGCCAACCAGCCACTGTTACGGGCTGCCGGATTGGCCCTGGACGAGGCGCGCCAATGCGTCGTCCGCGGCAGCGAGACCATCGAGCTGAGCGCCGCCGAGTTCCGCCTGCTGCGCTGCTTCCTGCTGCATCCCGGCCAGATCCTGTCCAAGACCCGGTTGAATGACCATCTCTACGACGGCGAGAGCGAGCGCGATTCCAACGTCATCGAGGTGCACGTCAATCATCTCCGGCGCAAGCTGGGCCGCGAGGTCATCGAGACGCGCCGTGGCCAGGGCTATCGCCTGGCTGGTGTCGATTGAGGTCACTCCAGGCCCGCCTGCGAGTCGGCCTCGGCGCCGCGCTGCTGGTCGCCGGCCTGCTGCTGGTGCTGGCGGGTGCCTGGCTGGTGGACCACGCCCTGCGCCGCTACCTGGAAACCGGTCTGAGAGGTGAGACGGAAAACCTGCTCGCGGCCCTGGTGCGCGGTCCTCATGGGCTGCAGCTCGACGAGGGGCGCCTGGGCAGTCTCTACACGCGCCCGCTGTCGGGGCGCTACTTCCTGATCGAGATTCCCGCCCTGGATATCCGTTGGCGCTCGCGCTCGCTGTGGGATGCGCAACTCGAGGCGCCTGCGACGGAGGGCCTGATTGATGGCCTGGTCGACGGGCCCAGTGGCCAGCGCCTGCTGGCCTACCGGGCCGACTACCAGCGCTACGGCCAGGCGGTCAGGGTGACCGTTGCCGACGACTACAATCCGCTCCTGGGGAGCCTGACGCTCATTCTCGGACTCGGCGCCCTGCTGGGCCTGGCGACGCTGGCGCTGGTGCTGCTGTTGCAGCGCCTCATCGTGCGCCGTGCCCTGCGGCCGCTGGAGCAGGTGCGCGAGCAGATCGCCCAGCTGCACCAGGGCCGCCGCTCGGCGCTGGACGCCGCGGTACCCGCCGAGCTGGTGCCGCTGGTGGAGGAGATGAACACGCTGTTGCGGCATACCGAGGAGGGTCTCAAGCGGGCGCGGCATGGCATCGGCAACCTGGGCCACGCGCTCAAGACGCCTCTGGCGGTACTCACCAGCCTCGCCGAACGCCCCGAGTTGCAGGCATTGCCCGCACAGCGCGATACCCTGCGCGAGCAGCTGGCGCGAATCCGCGAACGGCTGGAACGCGAGTTGCGGCGCGCCCGGCTCGCCGGCGAAGCCTTGCCAGGAGCGCACCTGGAAATCGCCGAACTGCAGGAGCTCTGCAACCTGCTCAGTCGCCTGCATGGCGCCCACCTGGTGTTCGACTGCCTCCTGCCCGAGGGGCTGCGGCTGCCCTGGGATCGGGAAGACCTGCTGGAATTGTTCGGCAATCTGCTGGACAACGCCGGTAAATGGGCAGCCCGCCAGGTACGGCTGGAGGTGAGCGAGCAGGAGGAGGGCTATCGCGTCCGCATCGAGGACGATGGCCCCGGGGTGCCGGAGGCCGAGCGCGAGGTCATCCTCGGTCGCGGGACGCGCTTGGACGAGGGGGTGGCCGGTCATGGCCTCGGCCTGGGCATCGCCCGCGATATCGTCGAGAGCTGCGGGGGGACCCTGAGCCTCGAGTCGAGTGGGCTGGGAGGGCTCGCGGTGGTCATCCATCTGCCCCGGCCGTCCGGTCGGCCGGGTGGCGCCGCGATTCGGTGACTTCCCGGTCAAGTTCGGAGGTAGGGGGCCGATAACCGCACAATGCTCGTGCGACCAAGGAGACCCCCGTGAGCCTGAAATTGAAAGTCACCCTGCTGGCCGTGCTGCCTGTCTGCCTCTTCACGCTGGTGCTGGGTAGCCTGTCCTACTGGGTATTGCACGAGCAGGCGCGGCGGGACGTCAGCGATGCGCGCGAGCGCCTGATGACCCAGAGTCGCAGCGCCCTGCAGAACACCGTGGAGGCGGCCATGACCGTGGTCAAGCCGCTCTACGACGGGGCAGCAGCGGGCGATACCGAGGCGCGCAAGGAGGCCATCCGCCTGCTGTCGGCCATCAGCTACGGCAAGGACGGCTATATCTTCGGCTACGACTCCAACGTCGTGCGGCTGTTCAAGGGCAACGACCCGGCCGGGATCGGCAAGAGCTTCAAGGACAATCGCGATCCCAATGGCGTCTACCTGAACCAGGAGCTGGTCCGCGTCGGCAAGGACGGCTCGCACTTCAGTCGTTACAGCTCCTCGCTGCCCGGCAACAAGGATGTCCTGGTGCCCAAGCTGGCCTACACCGACTACCTGGCCAAGTGGGACCTGGTGATAGGTTCCGCCGTGAACCTGGATGGCGTGGATGCCGAGGTCGCTGCCGTGGCCAACCAGGTGGCCCAGCGAACCCGCGACCAGCTCTGGCTGATCCTCGGTGTCGCCGGCGTGCTGCTGGTGGTGATCGGCATCGCCGCGCAACTGTTCGCCGCCCGCACCCTGAGACCCCTGGCGCAGATCCGTGAGAACCTGGATGACATCGCCGCGGGCGAGGGCGACCTGACCCGTCGCCTGCCGGTCAACGGCCGTGACGAGATCGGTGAGCTGGCGGCCGCCTTCAATCGATTCGTCGACCGCATCCAGGGCACCATCGTCCAGGTCGTCGACATCACCCAGCAATTCACCAGCCTGCTCGACGACGTCGCCCAGCAGGCCCGGCGCACCGATCGCGACATGCAACGCCAGCGCAGCGAAACCGACCAGGTCGCCACCGCCATCAACGAGATGTCCGCTGCCGCCCAGGAGGTGGCACGCAGTGCCCTGCAGGCCTCCGAGGCGACCCGCCAGACCGAGGAGCAGGGCCGCCTGGCCCGCGACACGGTGGCGACCAGCGTCGCGCGCATCCACGAGCTGGTGGAGGAGGTACGCCAGAGCGGCGTGTCTCTCGACGGGCTCAAGCAGGACGTCGGCGCCATCGTCGGCGTGCTCGACGTGATCCGCGCCATCGCCGAGCAGACCAACCTGCTGGCCCTCAACGCCGCCATCGAGGCCGCGCGTGCCGGTGAGGCTGGCCGCGGCTTCGCCGTCGTCGCCGACGAGGTGCGCGCCCTCGCCAGTCGCACCCAGCAGAGCACCCAGGAGATCCAGGGCATGATCGATCGCCTGCAACAGGCGACCGGCCGTGCGGTGGGTGCCATGGAGCGGTCAGGCGGCATGGGCGAGGCGACCACGGCCCAGGCCGAGCAGGCTGGGTCGGCGCTGGCCTCGATCAGCGAGCTGATCGCCACCATCAATGCGATGAACACCCAGATCGCCAGCGCCGCCGAGGAGCAGACGGCCGTCGCCGAGGAGATCAATCGCAGCGTCCACACCATCGCCAACGCCGTCGACAGCATGGCCCAGGGCGCTCAGCAGGGTGCCCAGAACACCGCCGGCATGGTCGGCCTGGGCGAGCGCCTGGGCGGCCTGGTACGCCAGTTCCGTGTATGATCCCGGGCGCGCCGGCCCGTCCGGCGCGCCCCTAGGGGTCAAGTTGCGGGCACTCATGGGAACCCCACGGCTTCCGAGGCTCTAAGCAAGGCCTGTCCTCCTTGTTCGGAATCACGAAAGCCAATGAAAAGTGCTCGGCTGGAAAACAAGACGTTCCTGATCCTGCTGGTGGTGGTCTCACTGGCCTTCGTCTGGATCCTCACGCCCTTCCTGGGCGCGGTATTCTGGGGCGCCATCCTCGCCATCCTGTTCGCGCCGCTGCAGCGCTGGTTCGTCCGGCGCTTCAATGGCCGCCGCACCGTCGGCGCCCTCTGCACGCTGTTCGTGATCCTGCTCATCGTCATCCTGCCGGTGGTGTTCATCGCCATTTCCCTGGTCCAGGAAGGCTCGCTGCTCTACCAGCAGATCAGTAGTGGCCAGCTGAATTTCGGCCAGTACTACCAGCAGGTCTGGGGCGCGTTGCCGGATTCGGTGCGCAATGTCCTTGAGCGCTTCGGTGCCGGTGATCTGGAGGGCATCCGCCAGAAACTGTCCGCCGGCGCCATGCAGGGGAGCCAGTGGGTCGCGACCCAGGCCTTCAGCTTCGGCCAGGGCACCTTCCAGTTCCTCATCGGCTTCGGCGTGATGCTCTATCTGCTGTTCTTCCTGCTGCGCGACGGTTCGCAGCTGGTGGCGCTGATCCGCAAGGCCATCCCGCTGAGCGACATGCACAAGCGCAGCCTGATGGCCAAGTTCACCGCGGTGGTCCGCGCCACGGTGAAGGGCAACATCATCGTCGCCGTGGTCCAGGGCGCCCTGGGCGGCTTCATCCTCGGCGTGCTGGGCGTCCAGGGCGCGGTGCTCTGGGGCACCCTGATGGCCTTCCTGTCGCTGCTGCCCGCGGTCGGCTCGGCGTTGATCTGGGTGCCGGTGGCGATCTATTTCCTGGCCACCGGTTCGGTGATCAAGGGCGTGATCCTGATCGTCTTCGCCGTGGTGGTGATCGGCCTGGTGGACAACCTGCTGCGTCCCATCCTGGTCGGCAAGGACACCAAGATGCCCGACTACGTGGTGCTGATCTCCACCATCGGCGGCATGTCGCTGTTCGGCCTGAACGGCTTCGTCATCGGCCCGCTGATCGCCGCGCTGTTCATGTCCACCTGGGACTTGTTCAGCCACCGCGACGACATCTGAGGGCGACGTGCTCCGGGCGCCTGGAGCACGTGAGCGGGTGTCTAGCCTTTAGCCCTGATCGGGCTCCGACGGATAGCGGGTCGCGATCAGGCTTTCCTTGACCTTGCGCAGGTGCGGCTGGAAGTCCACGCCGCGCTTGAGCGTCACCCCGGTGGCCAGGATGTCCAGCACGGTCAGCTGGATGATCCGCGAGGTCATCGGCATGTAGATGTCGGTGTCTTCCGGCAGGGGGATATCCAGGCTCAGGGTGCAGACCTTGGCCAGCGGCGTGTTGCTGGCGGTGAGGCCGAGCACCGAGGCACCGTTGTCCCGCGCCAGCTTGGCCACGTCCACCAGTTCACGGGTGCGACCGGTATAGGAAATGATCACGAACAGCTCGCCGGTCTGGGCGATGGAGGCGAGCATCCGCTGCATCAGCACGTCCGAGTGCGCCGAGACCGCCATGTTGAAGCGGAAGAACTTGTGCTGGGCGTCCAGGGCCACCGGCGCCGAGGCACCCAGGCCGAAGAAGTGGATCTGCCGGGCCTGGATGAGGAGGTCGACCGCGCGATCCACCACTCGGGCGTCCAGGCGTTGGCGAGCGCTGTCCAGGGAGGCGATGGTGCTGCTGAAGATCTTTTCCGCGTAGGCCTCGGGTTCATCGTTGGCCGCGACCGCCTGACTGACGTAGACCGCCCCGCTGGCGATGCTCTGCGCCAGCTGGATCTTCATCTCCGGATAGCCGCTCACGCCCAGGGAGCGACAGAAGCGATTGACGGTGGGCTCGCTGACCTGCGCCGCCTGGGCGAGGGCGGCGATGGTGTAGCGGGTGGCCTGCCGTGGGTTCTGCAGGATGACCTCGGCGACCTTGCGTTCCGCGCGATTGAGTTCGCCGATCCGGGTCTGGATGGTTTGCAGCAGGGTGCTGGCACGATCCATGAGAACTCCTAATGGTTGTTGTGCCTCTATCCTAAGGCTATAAAAGGGTTGGGCCAGGCTGACCCTGGACCGTATTTTTTAATATAAAGACTACGCGAATCGCCCCGGCTCCCCTATCATGGTGCCGGAATATCTCAAACTTTAAGTAAAAGAACGAATATTTATGGCTGGCGTCCGAGTTCTACCCTGTACCCTGGCAATCTTCGGCGCGTTGGGCGATCTGGCCCTGCGCAAACTTTTCCCTGCCCTGTACCAGCTGGATCGCGAAGGTCTGCTGCACGAGGATACCCGCATCATGGCGCTGGCGCGTGACCAGGGCGATGGGGTCAAGCAGCTCGAGCACATCGAGGAGCGGTTGCGCCACTATGTGCCCAAGGCCGATTGGGATGAAGCGGTGTGGAGCCGGATGCGCGCGCGCCTGGGCTATCGCGCCATCGATTTTCGTAACCGGGAAGACTATACGGGACTTGCCGAGGATGTGGGTGAAACCGCTCCGCTGATCGCTTATTTCGCCACCCCGGCGCTGGTCTACAGTGCCATCTGCGAGAACCTCGCCGCCGTGGGCCTCTGCGAGCGGACCCGGGTGGTGATGGAAAAGCCCATCGGCTACGATCTGGAATCCTCCAAGGTGGTCAACGACGCCGTGGCGCGCTTCTTCCCGGAAGATCGCGTCTATCGCATCGACCACTACCTGGGCAAGGAAACCGTCCAGAATCTCATTGCCCTGCGTTTCGCCAACAGCCTGTTCGAGACCCAGTGGAACCAGAACTACATCTCCCACGTGGAGATCACCGTGGCCGAAAAGGTCGGCATTGAAGGCCGCTGGGGCTACTTCGACCAGGCCGGGCAGCTGCGCGACATGGTGCAGAACCACCTGCTGCAACTGCTCTGCCTGACTGCCATGGATCCGCCGGCGGACCTGTCGGCCGACAGCATCCGGGACGAGAAGGTCAAGGTGCTCAAGGCGCTGGAACCCATCACCGCCGACCAGCTGGCCAGCCGCGTGGTCCTGGGGCAGTACACCTCGGGCTACAGCGACGGCAAGCCGGTACCGGGTTACCTCGAAGAGCCCAACTCCAATACCGAAAGCCGCACCGAGACCTTCGTCGCCATTCGCGCGGACATCCGCAACTGGCGCTGGTCCGGGGTGCCTTTCTATCTGCGTACCGGCAAGCGCATGCCGCAGAAGCTGTCGCAGATCGTCATCCACTTCAAGGAACCACCGCACTACATCTTCGCGCCCGAGCAGCGCAGCCTGATCAGCAACCGCCTGATCATCCGCATCCAGCCGGACGAGGGGATTTCGCTGCAGGTCATGAGCAAGGACCAGGGCCTGCGCAAGGGGATGCAGCTGCGTAGCGGTCCGCTGCAGCTGAACTTCTCGGAAACCTTCAAGCACCTGCGGACGCCGGATGCCTACGAGCGGCTGCTGCTGGAAGTCATGCAGGGCAATCAGTCGCTGTTCGTCCGCAAGGACGAGATCGAAGCGGCCTGGAAATGGTGCGACCAGTTGATGGATGGCTGGTCGAAGATGGGCGATTCGCCCAAGTCCTATGCGGCGGGCAGCTGGGGTCCCCTGACCTCCATCGCCCTGATTGCACGCGACGGGAGATCCTGGTATGGCGACGTCTGATCTGGGGCAGGGCGTGACCCTGCGCGAACTGGCTGACCGCGAAGCTCACGCCGCGGCCCTGGCCGAGGCGGTCAGCGCCGGCCTGCGCGAGGCCCTGGCGGCACGCGGCGAAGCGCTGCTGATCGTCTCCGGCGGACGCAGCCCGGTGCCCTTCCTGGAGCACCTGGCGCAGGCGGAGCTGGACTGGAGCAAGGTGCTGGTCACCCTGGCGGACGAGCGTTGGGTACCCGGCGACCATCCGGACAGCAACGCCGGTCTGCTGCGCAAGCACCTGCTGCAGGGGCCTGCCGCGGCGGCGCGTTTCGTCGACCTCTACAGCCCGGCGAATTCGGTGGAAGAGGGCATGGCCCTGACCGAGGCCCGGGTACGCGATGCCCTGGCAACCCCCGATGTGCTGGTACTGGGCATGGGCGACGACGCCCATACCGCCTCGCTGTTCCCTGGCAGCCCTGGTCTGGAAGAGGCCCTGGATCCGGCCAGCGAGCGGCTGACCTTCCCTGGTATCGCGCCGTCCGCGCCCCAGACCCGTATCACCCTGAGTCGCGCCTACCTGAGCCGGGCGCGGCAGCAGATCCTCGCCATCCAGGGCGCGGGCAAGCGACAGGTGCTGGAAACCGCTCTGGCCGAGGGCGACGAGCTGGCCACTCCGATCAAGGCGTTCCTCCGCGAACCCCTGGTCGTCTATTGGTGCCCCTGACGAGGAGTTGAGTTTTGGACATGCAGAACAAGATCGCGACCCTAGATGCCCTGTGCGCCCGCGCGCGGATCCTGCCGGTGATCGTGATCAACGACCCGGCCGACGTGCTGCCATTCGCCGACGCCATGGCTGCCGGTGGTCTCACCGCGCTGGAGATCACCCTGAGATCGGCCCATGGCCTGGATGCGGTACGCCTGCTGCGCCAGGAGCGCCCGAATCTGGACGTCGGCGTCGGTACCGTGCTGGACGTGCGGATGTTCGATGCCGCGGTCGAAGCCGGTGCCCAGTTCATCGTCACCCCGGGGACCACCGAGGAAATCCTTCAGGCCGGCGTGTCCGCGCCCATTCCGCTGCTGCCGGGCATCGCCACGCCTTCGGAAATCATGCAGGCCTATCGCCTCGGCTATCGCCGCTTCAAACTGTTCCCGGCCAATGTCTATGGCGGCGTGGATGCGCTCAAGGCCTTCGCCGGCCCCTTCGCCGAGCTGAAATTCTGCCCCACGGGCGGGGTCAATCCCGGCAACGTGAAGCAGTACTTCCAGCAGCCCAACCTGTTGTGCGTGGGCGGTAGCTGGATGCTGCCCGGCGACGTGGTGAAGGCCAAGGACTGGAGCCGTGTCGAACAGCTGAGTCGCGAAGCCCTGGCCACCCTCGACTAGCGCTGCGGCCATCCGTCACCCGCCAGGCGAGCTAGGCTGGCGCGAGCAGGGGCGCTATCATGCGCCCCTGCCTTTTTCCTGGCGCCCATTCCGCGGCGCCGTTGTCGTCCACTACACCGGGAGGTGCCTGATGACCCTCGACAAGAATCCCCAACACGAATCCCTCGACGAAACCGTACCCGCGCCGGCTGGCGAAAAGCTGCAGAAGGTGCTTTCGCGCCTCGGCGTCGGTTCGCGTCGTGACGTCGAAGCCTGGATCGGCGAAGGCCGCATCAAGGTCAATGGGGTGGTCGCCACCCTGGGCCTGCGGGTAATGCCCAAGGACGCCATCGCGGTGGACGGGCGCCTGCTCAAGCGCGACCAGGCCGAGGAAGTGGTCCGCCGCGTGCTTATCTACAACAAGCCCGAGGGTGAGATCTGCACCCGTGACGACCCCGAAGGCCGACCCACCGTCTTCGATCGGCTGCCCAAGCCCAAGCAGGGGCGCTGGATCAACGTCGGTCGCCTGGACATCAACACCACCGGCCTGCTGCTGTTCACCACCGATGGCGAACTGGCCAACCGCTTGATGCACCCGTCCTACCAGATGGACCGCGAGTACGCGGTGCGGGTACGCGGCGAGGTGACCGAAGAGATGCTGCTGCGGCTGAAGAACGGCGTCATCCTCGACGACGGTCCGGCGCGCTTCACCGATGTCCAGCAGGCGCCGGAAGGCGATGGCTTCAACCACTGGTTCCATTGCGTGGTGATGGAGGGTCGCAATCGCGAGGTACGTCGCCTGTGGGAATCCCAGGGGCTGGTGGTCAGCCGCCTGAAGCGCGTGCGCTTCGGTCCGGTGTTCATGACCAGCGATCTGCCGGCGGGTCGCTGGCGCGAGATGAACCAGGCGGAGATAGATATCCTCGCCGCCGAAGTCGGCCTGCCGTCGGTGGCCCTGCCGGCCATGGGTGCCAAGACCAAGGACAAGCTCGAGCGGCAGCAGCGCAAGACCTCGCGGCCGACCGATGCCGGCCGTGGATCGCGCAGCAAGGTGAACAAGGTCAGCAAGCCCCAGGGGTCGGCCGTGGCCGAGCGGCCGAGCGACGTCGGGCGCAAGCCGGTGAGCAAGGGCCGCACGGCGCCGGGTATCGCCCCGCGCCGGGGTCCGAGTGGCGGTGGCACCGGCAAGGGCGGCCGCCGCTGAGGGGGAGGGGTTGCCTGCTAGCAGGCGACCTTCAGGTCAGGCTGCAGAGGCGATTACGCCCATCGGCCTTGGCCTGGTAGAGGGCACGGTCCGCGCGCAGCAACAGGCAGCGCGGGGACTCGACCTCGCGCAGGGTCGCCAGGCCGATGCTGAGCGTGACCGGCAAGGGGATGGCGCCATCCCCGCTGGCCTGGGCCTCCACCGCCGCTCTCAGGCGTTCGGCCACGACGTGGGCCGCCTCATGGGGGGTGGCCGATAGCAGCACGCAGAATTCCTCGCCGCCAAAGCGGAATACCATGTCCATGCTTCTCAGGCAGGCACCGATGGTGCTGGCGGTCTGCCGCAGCACGTCGTCGCCGACGCTATGGCCGAAGCGGTCGTTGATCCGCTTGAAGTGGTCGAGATCCAGCATCAGCAAAGACAGCGGCTGCTGGGTGCGCCGAGCCAGTTCCAGTTCGCGGACCAGGGCGCGATCCAGGGCATTGCGATTGCCCACGCCCGTCAGGGCATCGCGCAGCGCGTTGTTGAGCGCCTCGCGATAGAGCAGGGCGTTGCGCAGGGGGAACATCAGGCTGCCAAGGAGATATTCCAGCGCCGCCAGTTCGCTGTCCTGAAAGCGCTCTGAACGGTAGAAGGTCAGGTCGCCCAGGCGGATGTCGCCGTGGCTCAGGTGGTAGTGCACCTGGTGTCCCTCGGCTTCGCCCAGGCCGATGGCGACATCTTCGCGCACATTGCGGTAGGCGAGCCCGGACAGGTCTATCAGCGAGTCCGTTTCCTGGCGGAAGAGCTGCAGCACCCGCTCCAGGTCGAGGGAGGACTGCAGCACGGTGGTCAGGCGCTGGCGCAGGGCGCCAAGGACCTCGGGATCGCTTTCCCGCGTGAGGGCAGCCTGGCTGGCGTTGCGCTGCTGGCGGGCGCGATCGAGATTGATGGTGTTGGATGAGGGCGGGACCATGCCTGTTCTCCTTGGCGGATAGTCCCGCTACAGCGAGAACCGTGCCAGGCCCGCTAGGCTATAAAAATCAAATACTTAGATGGAACATGGCCACTGGCCGCCAGACCCTTGACGTCTGACGGCCGAGCGGAGCCAAGTTTTGGCCTGCTGGTGACGATTTTCCGACGCCTGCCTCAGACCTTGAGAACCAGCTTGCCAAAGTTCTCGCCGGAGAAGAGCTTCATCAGGGTCTTGGGGAAGGTGTCCAGGCCTTCCACCACATGCTCGCGGGATTTGAGCTGGCCGTCCGCCAGCCAGATCGCCAGCTGCTGCTGGGCCTCGGCATAGTGGGCGACATGGTCCAGCACGATGAAGCCTTCCATGCGCGCGCGGTTGCTGAGCAGCGCCAGGTAGTTCTGCGGGCCCTGCACCTTGTCGCTGTTGTACTGGCTGATGGCACCACAGAGCACCACCCGGGCGCGGAAATTGATCTGCGCGAGGACGGCATCCAGGGTCGGGCCACCGACGTTGTCGAAATAGACATCGATGCCATTCGGGCATTCGCGGGCGAGGGCCGCGGCCAGATCCGACTCGGCCTTGTAGTCGATGGCCGCGTCGAAACCCAATTCTTCGATCAGGTAGCGGCATTTCTCCGCTCCACCGGCGATACCGACCACGTGGCAGGCCTTGAGCTTGCCGATCTGGCCGACCATGCTGCCGACCGCCCCGGCGGCGCCGGAAACCACCAGGGTCTCGCCGGCCTTGGGTTCGCCCACGTCCAGCAGGCCGAAGTAGGCGGTCAGGCCGGTCATGCCCAGCACCGACAGGTACTGCGGCAGGCTGGCCTTGCGCGGATCCACCTTGTAGAAACCCTGGGGCTCGCCCAGGTAATAGTCCTGGATGCCGAGCATGCCGTTGACGGTGTCGCCCACCTTGAAGTCCGGGTGGTTGGATGCCACCACCTCGCCCACGCCCAGGGCGCGGATGACTTCGCCGAGGGCGATGGGCTTGATGTAGGACTTGCCTTCGTTCATCCAGCCGCGCATGGCCGGATCGAGGGACAGGAAGAGGTTCTTGATCAGCACCTGGCCGGCGCCGGGCTCGCCGACCGGCTGCTCGACGCGCTCGAAGGTGTCGGCGCTGGGTTCGCCGGATGGGCGCTTGGCGAGCAGGAACTGGCGATTGGTACGGGACATGGTGTTCTCCTGACAGGAAGGATCCAGTTCCGACCGGTCAGGAGCGGCCAGGTTTCCTAACGGCGGCGTGCGGTCAGTAGCAGACTGGCCAAAAGCCCGGCGACCAGCCCCCAGAATGCCGAACCGATACCGGCCAGGGTGAGCCCCGAGGCGGTGACCAGGAAGGTGATCAACGCCGGCTCCCGCTGGCTGGGTTCGGCCAGGGCCCCATGCAGGCCATTCATGATGGAGCCCAGCAGGGCCAGGGCCGCGACCGAGATCACCAGCTCGCTGGGCAAGGAGGCAAAGAGCGCCGCCAGGGTCGCGCCGAACAAACCGGCGATCCCATAGAAGAGCCCGCACCAGACTGCCGCGGTGTAGCGCTTGCTGGCATCCTCGTGCGCCTGGGGGCCGGTGCAGATCGCCGCGCTGATGGCGGCCAGGTTGATGCCGTGGGAGCCGAAGGGCGCCAGTAGCAGCGAGGCGATGCCCGTCGTGGCGATCAGCGGGGAGGCGGGGACCGCATAGCCATCGGTGCGCAGTACGGCGATACCGGGCATGTTCTGCGACGCCATGGCCACCACGAACAGCGGAATGGCGATGCCGATGGTGGCGGCCAGGGAGAAGGTCGGCGTGGTCCAGACCGGTACGGCCAGCTCCAGGCGCAGGGTCTGGAAGTCCAGCAGGCCCAGCGTGGCCGCCAGCACCAGGCCCGCGAGCAGGGCGATGAGCACGCAATAATGCGGGAGCAGTCGCTTGGCCAGCAGGTAGGCCAGCGCCATGCCGAGGACCAGGGCGGTCCGGTGCTGGGCCGCCGTGCAGATCTCGATGCCGATGCGGAACAGGATCCCGGCCAGTAGCGCCGCGGCCAGGGCCGGTGGCACCCGGCGCAACAGCCGATCGACGCTGCCGGTGAGGCCGCACAGAGCCAGCAGGGCCGCGCAGATGACGAAGGCGCCAATGGCATCGCTGTAGGGCACCGACGGCAGGCTGGTGACCAGCAGGGCGGCGCCCGGGGTCGACCAGGCGATGACGATGGGCGTGCGGTACTTCAGCGAGAGCCCTATGGTGGTCACGGCCATGCCGATGGACAGCGCCCAGATCCAGGAAGAGATCTGGCCAGGACTCAGGCCGGCGTTCTGGC
This sequence comes from uncultured Pseudomonas sp., assembly GCA_963519325.1. GTDB lineage: Bacteria > Pseudomonadota > Gammaproteobacteria > Pseudomonadales > Pseudomonadaceae > Chryseomonas. The sequence continues at coordinate 26,135 of CAUQPA010000006.1, forward strand.
CGGCCTGGAACATCAGCACCAGGGAACTGGTATAGCCCACCAGCATGGCGACGAAGCCGGCCACCACGGCGGCGGGGGAGCTATCGGCCAGCGGCGTCAGCCGTCGTGGGGCAGCGTGCATCGGAAACCTCAGTGATGGCCGAACAGGATGGGGTAGAGCGACACGACCAGCAGCAGCGCCATGCTCCAGTTGAACAGCCGCAGCCGCGCCGGACTGCTCAGCAGACGCCGCAAGCCCATGCCGAACAGCGTCCAGAGGCTGACGCTGGGCAGGTTGATCAGGGCGAAGAGCAAGGCCACCAGCAGCAGGTTGGCGGTGAAGTTCTCGGCCGGAATATAGGCGGTGACCGCGCCGAGCGCCATCACCCAGGCCTTGGGATTCACCCACTGGAAGGCCGCGGCCTGAAAGAAGCCGAAGGGCTTGCCACTGTCGCTCTCCCGCGGCGTGGGAGCCGCCGCGGTGGCGAGTTTCCAGGCCAGGTAGAGCAGGTAGGCGCCGCCGATCACCCGTAGGGCGATCTGCAGGGGCGGGTAGAGCACGAACAGCTGACCCAGACCGAGACCGGTGCAGATGACCAGCAGCATATGGCCGAGGCTGATGCCGAACATGTGCGGCAGGGTGCGCCGGAAGCCGAAGTTCACGCCCGAGGCCAGCAACATCATGTTGTTGGGGCCGGGGGTGGCGGAGGAAACGAAGGCGAAGAGCATGAAGGCGGTGAGCAGTTCGACGGTCATGAGGGCTTTCCCTGGGCTTTGTGCCAGCTTAGCCAGCGGCCAGGAGCCGGTATCCGTACACCGGGTGGGTGAACGACCAATACAGTTCCTGGAACCGGCCGGAGCCCCTTCAACTGTCCTGCCCGCCGGCATCGCCATCCTGGCGTCCGGCAAGGGCCTGGTTGAAGGCCAGCCAACCCGCCGCCGCCTCGGGACCGACCGCGCCCAGGGCCGCCTGCACCAGGCGCATCTGTTCCCGCCGCAGGGTCTGTTCCAGTGCCAGTCCACCGCGGGTCAAGGACAGCCGGCGTTTGCGCTTGTCCGTGGCATCCGTCTCCATGGCCACCAGCTGCATCTCCAGCAGCTGGCGTAGCGGGATGTTCAGCGCCTGCTTGGTGACGTTGAGCACCTCCAGCAGGGCCTTGTTGCTCAGCCCCGGTTCCCGGGCGATGAAGAACAGGATGCGCTGGTGTACCCGGCTCAGCCCGCGTCGGGCCAGCATGTCGTCGGCCTTGGCGGTGAAGGCCTGGTAGCCGAAGAAAAAGGTCTCCATGACCAGGCGTTGCTGGGCGGTCTGATTTAGGTCAAGCATATTGACTTGTATTCCACGGGTGGATTAGGGTCGGTCAAGTAGTTTGACTCATTACCTGGCCGCGGGCCACAGGAGGGCAGATGGCATTTTCCGAACGGGTGACCCGACTCAAGAGCAGCCTGATCCGCGACATCCTGGCGGCGGCCCAGCGCCCGGAGGTGATGTCCTTCGCGGGCGGCCTGCCCGCCGAGCGCTGCCTGCCCGAGGTCGATTGGCGCGGCATGCCGGCAGCCTTGGGCCAGTACGGCATGAGCGAGGGCGAGCCGGCGCTGCGCGAAGCCATCGCCGCCCAGGCCCGTGC
>CAUQPA010000007.1:0-27539 GCA_963519325.1 uncultured Pseudomonas sp.
CACTGGAACCCAATCCTGGCCGCGACGTCAGGAGAGATAGGGTCAGACAGACAGGAGCAGACCATGCATGTCATCAAAGTGAGCGGAATGAGTTGCAGCCACTGCGTGAGCGCCATCGAGGCCGCGGTCCTCAAGGTCGATGCCCGCGCCCGGGTGGAGGTGGACCTGAAGGCGGGCGAGGTCCGCATCGACAGTGCCGAGGTGGACGCGCCCTTCCGCGCGGCCATCGAGCAGGCGGGTTACAGCGTCGCTGGCTGAGTGGCGGCGCCCCAGGCCGGGCCTACTGCCAGTCGCGCACGATGGCGCGGAAGAAGGTGGTCAAAACCTGGTCGGCCGCCAGCAGCGGGGCGAAGGTCTGGTCGTCGCGCAGCAGGTCGGAGAGGGCGCCGAGAAACAGGCTGTGCAACAACCGGCTGGCCAGTTGCGGCGTCACGCCAGGCTGCAGGCGTGCGGCCTGGGCGGTGAAGAGGTCATCGGTGATGCGGATGAACTGTCGCAGGAACTGCAGATCGCGTTCCTCCGCCTCGCGCAGCTCTTCGGTAAATTCGCAGCGGTGCAGCATGATGGTCATCACCCGCTGCTCGCGGCCGGGGCGGGTGAATTTTTCCAGGCCCTCGATGCACAGCTTGTAGAGCCGCCGCAGGCTGTCCTCCTCGCCATCGACGCGCAGACGCTCGGTCAGTTCGTCGGCCGGGATCCTTATCTGGCTAAGCATTTCGTGGAACAGGTGCGCCTTGTTCTGGAAATGCCAGTACACTGCACCCCGGGTGACCCCGCATTCGCGGGCGATCATTTCCAAGCTGGTACGCGCCACGCCATTGGTCAGGAACAGGGCTTCCGCCGCATCGAGAATGGCTTGGCGGGTCTGTTCGGCTTCTTCTTTCGTACGGCGCATGGGCGTTCTGACTGGCAGTGGGTCTGTCCCGCAGTTTAGCGCGCCTCGGCACTTTTACAAACATGATTGTATGTAACTGCGCGACACTTCCGCTTCCTTCGGATCAGGCTTCATGACCTTTCGCTTATTGTTGATTCTCGGGGCCCTCTCGGCCTTCGCTCCCTTCGCCATCGACATGTACCTGCCCAGCTTCCCCTCGCTGGCGCTGTCGTTCGCGACCGACATCGAACACGTGCAGCTGAGCCTGGCGGTGTATTTCGCCGGCCTCGCCAGTGGTCAGTTGTTCTATGGGCCGCTGGCGGACCGCTTCGGCCGCCGCTTGCCGCTGCTGGTCGGCATCGGCCTGTTCTGCCTGGCCTCGCTGGGCTGCGCCCTGGCACCGAGCCTGCCCTGGCTGATCGCCGCGCGCTTCGTCCAGGCTCTGGGCGGCTGCGCCGGCATGGTGATCGCCCGCGCCGTGGTGCGCGATCTCTGCGAGCCGATAGCGGCGGCGCGGGCCTTCTCGCAGATCATGCTGGTGACCGGCATCGCCCCCATCATCGCGCCCTTCGCCGGCAGCCTCCTGCTGAGTACCTTCGGCTGGCAGGCGATCTTCGTCAGCCTCGCCCTGTTCGCCGCCGCCTGTGGCACCGCCGTGGCGCTCTGGCTGCCGGAGTCGCTACCTGCTCATCACCCGCGGGCGCCGCTGAGCGGGGCCTTGCGCAACTACCTGCGGCTGCTGCGCGATCGCAGTTTCATCGGCCATACCCTGACCGGTGGTATCGCCATGGCCGGCATGTTCGCCTACATCTCCGGCTCGCCCTTCGTGCTGATCGAACTCTACGGCGTGGCGCCCGAGCACTATGGCTGGGTATTCGGCCTCAACGCGGCCGGCTTCATCCTGCTCGGCCAGGTCAATGCCCGGTTGGTGGTGCGCCAGGGGCCGGCCTTCTGGTTGCGCCGAGCGGTGCTGGCCTATGCCGCGGCGGGGCTGATCCTGCTGCTGGTCGGGGCCTTCCAGCCCAAGGCGCTGCCGGTGCTGATGATCCCGCTGTTCTGCGCCATCGCCCTGCTCGGCGGCATCGTGCCCAACGCCTCGGCCTGCGCCCTGGCCGGGCAGGGCGCCAACGCCGGTAGCGCCTCGGCGTTGATGGGCAGCCTGCAATTCGTCCTGGCGGCGCTGGCCTCCAGCAGCGTTGGCGCCCTGCACAACGGTACCGTGGTGCCCCTGTGTGCGGTGCTGGCCCTCTGCGCCGTGTCGAGCGCCTTGCTGGCGCGCTGGACCCAGCGCCAGGCGACGGCCTGAGTCGGAAGTGGATTTTTTCAGGCCAGGCGGGTCAGATAGGCGAACCCCACATTCCCAGGGACGCCGACATGACCTTCGCCTACTGGTGCATCTTCCTCGTCTATCTCGTGCCCTATGGCGCGGCCTACTACGCCAAGTTCAAGGGCAACGGCTTCACGCCCGACGACAACCGCGATCCGCGCAGCTTCCTCGGTAAACTGGAAGGCGCCCGGGCGCGGGCCAACGCGGCCCAGCAGAATGCCTTCGAGATCAATCCGCTGTTCGCTGCGGCGGTGATCGTCGCCCACGCCACCGGGGGAGCCGCGCAGGGCACCATCAACTTCTGGGCGTTGCTCTTCCTGGCCAGCCGCATCGCCTACACCTGGCTGTACATCCGCGACCATGCGACCCGTCGCTCGCTCGTGTGGGCCTTTGGCTTCTTCTGCTGCTTCTGCCTGTTCGTCGCGGCCGCCTGAGTAGGCCTCCAAGGCGTCGCTGGTCTTGACCGGCGGCGCTGGTTATCGCTTCATTAGCGCCCTATCTTTCCCGGCCGGTCGCCGTCATGACGTCTCCTTCGCCCGCCCAGCAGGTGCTGGCGCACTTCGCTCAACTCGCCCAGACCCGCGGCTATACCCTCGACGCGGCGCAGCAGGCGGCCATCGACCGCCTGGCCGCGCTCGCCGATGACCTGCTGCGACCGCGGCTGCTGCGCCGCCACAGTGCGCGCAGTCTCTATCTCTGGGGACCGGTGGGGCGCGGCAAGAGCTTCCTGCTGGATGGCTTCTTCGCCGCCCTGCCGTTCGCCGAGAAGCGCCGGGTGCACTTCCATGCCTTCTTTCGCGAACTGCACGAGCGGATGTTCCGTCAGCCGCCGGGTGGCGATGCCCTGGCGGCCAGCCTGGACGAGCTGCTGGAAGGTTGCCGGCTGCTGTGCTTCGACGAATTCCATGTGCACGACATCGGCGATGCCATGCTCATCACCCGGCTGTTCAAGGCGCTGTTCAGCCGTGGCGTGGTGCTGGTGACCACTTCCAACTATCCACCCGAGGGGCTGCTGCCCAATCCGCTGTACCACGAGCGCTTCCTGCCGGCGATCCGGCTGATCGAGACGCGCATGGACGTGCTCTCGGTGGCCGGTCCCCAGGATTATCGCGGCGCCAGCCCGGCCGAGCCCGATCCCTTCGGCGTCGGGGCCTATCTCTGGCCGGGCAGCCCGGAGCAGCGCCAGGCGCTGGGACTGCCGCCGGTGGGCGAGGGGCGGGTGCAGGTGCCGGTGGGACATCGCCACCTGCCGGCGCTGAGTGCGGCGGATGGCCTGCTGCAGTTCAGCTTCGCCGATCTCTGCGAAGGCCCCACCGCGGTCCTCGACTACCTGACCCTGAGCGAGACCTGGCCGCGCTGGCTGCTCGATGAAGTGCCGCCCCTGCGCGAGGCCAGCCCCGCCGCCCGGCAGCGTTTCATCAACCTGGTCGACGTGCTCTACGACCGTCGGCTGGCGCTGTTCCTGGTCAGCGCCGCGCCGCTCGACGAGACCCTGGCCGACAGCGACATCGCCGACATGTCGCGCACGCGCAGTCGGTTGTCGCAGTTGCGGCAGATCGGCCCGGATTAGCGCTGCAGGCGCAGCCTGGCACTGGCCAGATGCCAGCGACGCTGCTCGGCCGCGGCGCCGTCGACGTCGTTGACCCGGCGTACCTGATAGCTGCCGGTGAAGGTCTGGCGGGTGCCATCCTCCAGTCGGGCCTTCACGGTCACCGGGACGCTGACGTACAGCGAGCCCGCCGCGCCCTCCACCGGGCCGGGCTGGCCGAGCGTTACCCGTACGTCACGGGTCTTGGCATAGCCCTGGCGGAATCTCTCGTAGGAGTTGCCGGGCTGGCCGTCGTCGCCCCACAGCTGCCAGGCGGTGCCATAGTCGCGGGCATCCAACGCCCGGTAGTAGCGCTGGACCACCGCTGCCGCGGCCTCGGCGCTGCTGGGCAGCGGGCCGCAGCCGGGCTGCTTGGTCGCTTCGGCATCGCCGAACAGGGCGCAACTGCGGGCGATCTCGTCCTGCATCAGGGCGCAGCTGTTGGCGGCGTTGCAGGGCGGGTGGGTGGCCGGGGAAAGGGCGCGGCAGGTGCTGGCCAGGGCCTGGGCCGGTTTCTGTCCCAGTTCCTGGGCACAGCTGCGCTCGGTGGCGGCCAGGGCGTGGGTGGCGAAAGGCAGGAGCAGCAGGGGACTGCAGAGCAGCCAGCGCGGGATCATGGGCGATCTCCTTGGATAAAGCGGCAGCCTAGCAGGCTAGTACGGGGGTAGGAAAAAGCGACGTGACGGTCATCCGTCGTCTGGTCACTACCCTGACGTAAAAACGTCATCCAGCCGGCGCAGGGTAGGCGGACCCCGTGTCGGAGTCCGTGCCATGTCCTCGTCCAGTCCGTCCGCTGCCTTGTCACCACTTGCCCATCCGCTGCGCAGCTCGCGCAAGCCGGGCCCGCTGCGCATCCTGTTGTTCATCGCCCTGCTGCTGATCGGCCTGGCGGTGACCCTGGGCGGTATTCATAACGACGTCAGCGATGCCAAGTCACCGCCCACCACCTGGCTGCCCTTCGCCGGCCTGGCCCTGGCGCTGGTGATCGCCCTGGGCTTCGAATTCGTCAACGGCTTCCATGACACCGCCAACGCCGTGGCCACGGTGATCTACACCCATTCGCTGCCGCCCAATGCGGCGGTGCTCTGGTCCGGCTTCTGCAACTTCCTCGGGGTGCTGTTCTCCAGTGGCGCGGTGGCCTTCAGCGTCATCGCCCTGCTGCCGGTGGACCTGGTGGTGGAGATGGGCGCCGGCAAGGGCTTCGCCATGATCTTCGCCCTGTTGATCGCCGCCATCCTCTGGAACCTGGGCACCTGGTGGCTGGGGTTACCGGCGTCGTCCTCCCACACCCTGATCGGCTCCATCATCGGTGTCGGCCTGATGCACGCCTGGCTGGGTGGCCTGGACGGCAGTAGCGGCGTGGACTGGGGCCAGGTGGCCAAGGTCGGCTATGCGCTGCTGTTCTCGCCGCTGATCGGCTTCGTCTGCGCGGCGGTACTCCTGCTGCTGCTCAAGCGGATCGTGCGCGACCGCACCCTCTATCAGGAGCCCAGGAACAGCGAGCCGCCGCCGCCGTGGATTCGCGGGCTGCTGATCCTGACCTGCACCGGGGTGTCCTTCGCCCACGGCTCCAACGATGGCCAGAAGGGCATGGGGCTGATCATGCTGATCCTGGTCGGCGCCCTGCCGACCGCCTATGCGCTGAACCGGGCGGTCCCGGCTACCGCTACGCCGGCCTTCGCCGCGGTCGCCGAGGTCACCGCCAGCGGTCTGCGCCAGGCGGCGCCTCAGGCCGCGCCGGCCGATCCCCATGGGGTGCTCCTGGAATTCGTGCGCAAGCGGCAGAGCACTCCCGAGGTGATGCCGGCGCTGGCGGCCATCACCGACGACATCGCCCGCGAGGTGCGCCAGTACGGCGCCCTCAACAACGTGCCAGCGCAGAGCATGCCCAACGTGCGCAACGCCATGTACCTGGCCTCGGAGTCTATCCGCCTGCTGGAGAAGGAGCAGCTGCCGGGCCTGGCACCCAAGGCGCAGGAGGATCTCAGGGAATTCAAGCGACAGATCGACCAGGCTACCCGCTTCATCCCGCTGTGGGTGAAGGTGGCGGTGGCCATCGCCCTGGGCCTGGGCACCCTGGTCGGCTGGCGGCGGATCGTCGTCACCGTCGGCGAGCGCATCGGCAAGACCCACCTGACCTATGCTCAGGGCGCCTCGGCCGAGCTGGTGGCCATGGGCACCATAGGGGCGGCGGATGCCTTCGGCCTGCCGGTTTCCACCACCCATGTGCTCTCCTCGGGGGTGGCCGGCACCATGGCCGCCAACGGCTCGGGGTTGCAGTGGGCCACGGTGCGCAACCTGCTGCTGGCCTGGGTGCTCACCCTGCCGGTGGCCATGGCGCTGTCGGCTTCACTCTATTGGCTGCTGGTGCAGGTGTTCTGACACGGCCTCGGTCAGGCAGCGGCGTAACAGGGCGACGGCTGGTAGATCACGCCCGGCGTGGCGGGTGATGACCTGGAGCTCGCGGTGGAAGGTGAGGGCGCCGAGCGACAGTCGCCGTACCCTTGGATGCTCCAGCCAGAGGCCGGCGCAGGGCACCAGGGCCACGCCCAGGCCGCGCTCCACCATCTTGACGATGGCGTCGAGTTCGTCGAGTTCGAGCACCTGGCGCACCGTCAGGCGTTGCTCGCGGAGGAAGGCGCTGACCCGGCGTCCGCCGAAGGAATGGCGGTCGTAGCGGATGAAGGGCTGGGTCTCCAGCAAGCGGAGCGGATCGTCACCCGGCAGGTCGGGAGGGGCGATGAGCACGAAGGGTTCCTGCAGCAGGGCAGTGGCGTGCAGTTCCTTGGGCAGCTCGAAGGGCGGGCGGATGAGGACGGCCAGATCCAGCTCGCCGGCGTCCACCTGGCTGAGCAGGCTGAGCGATACCCCGGGAACCAGGCGCGGTTCCAGTCGCGGTGCGCGCTGGCGCAGCCGCACCAGGGTGCCGGGCAGCAGCCCGGTCTGGACGCTGGCGATGGCGCCGATGCGTAGTTCGCCCTGGATCTCCTCGCCCGCGCCGACCCCGGCCATGCGGGCATAGGTGGCGAGGATCTCCTCGGCCAGCGGCAGGGCGCGGCGGCCGGCGGCATTGAGCAGGGCGCTGCGACCATTGCGGTCGAACAGGCTCACGCCCAGGTTCTGTTCCAGCACGCGGATCTGGGCGCTGACTGCCGAGGGTGTGAGACCCACGTGCAGGCCCGCCGCGGCGAAGCTGCCATGGCGGGCCACGGCGAGCAAGGTCTTGAGTTCGCGCAGCATGGTGGGCACCGGAGGAAGAAGGGGAGGGCACTGTAGCGGGCCCGAACGTCGAGCGACAAAATTTTCATCGCTCGCAGGCAATAAAATACGCTTTTTCCACAAGAAAACCTGGGGTGAGAATGACCACAGCCCACCTCAACAGGAATTTGCACCATGGCGCTGTCGCCCTTCCACCTCGCCATCCCCGTCTATGACCTGGCCGCGACCCGACATTTCTACGGCGAAGTCTTCGGCCTCGGCGAAGGCCGCTCCAGCGATCACTGGGTCGACTTCGATTTCTACGGCCACCAGCTGGTGATCCACGAGCATCCCAAGACCGCCTCCCAGGAAGAGGCCCACACCAACGCCGTGGACGGCCACAACGTGCCAGTGCCGCACTTCGGCATCATCCTCGGCTGGGACGAGTGGGAAGCCCTGGCGGATCGGCTGCGGGCGCGCGAGACGAAGTTCGTCATCGAGCCCTACATCCGCTTCAAGGGCCAGGTGGGCGAGCAGGCCACCATGTTCCTTTTCGATCCCTGCGGCAACGCCCTGGAGTTCAAGGCCTTCAAGGACATGAGCCAGCTGTTCGCCAAGTAATGCCTTAGGCTACTGTTGTGCGAATGCCTAGTCGCTCGTTTTCATGATCGAGCGGTGCGCCGCCGTCGATGTCCTGCTATGCGGCGGCGTAGGGAAGGATCTACTAGCATGGCGACCTGATTTCTAATTAGGCCGTGGCTGTCTACACAATCACATTTTGGCGTGCCGTGTCCTGCGCCGCTACCTGCTTGACCAAGCGTCTGTTGCTGTGTGGCAGCCGGGCTAACAGCACCTCTACCAGAGAGGCAGCCGTTACGAGCGGCCGACCTAACAGCCGCTAATAACGGTTGTACCTCGAATCCTTCTAGCAAAGGCTGGTTGTAGATCATCCGCTGTAAAGTTCAGCTGCCAACAGATGTAGTCTAAATCCTCAAGTCCTTATAGATATCCCGCATGCCCAGCAAGTCGCAGATGGACGCGATGGTCGAAAGGTGGGTGCCAAGCTCAGAGCTCGCTTTCTACCTGCTGAAGGCGCGCTAGCACCACACGCATGTCGATTGGGCTCGCCGCCGTATCGAACCCTAAGGCCTGATAATCCAGTATCCAGTGCAAAGAATTCGTACCGGACTGACGGTAGCGAACAAATAGCCCGAGCTCTTCCAAGATGGCCGCCAATTTGCTGCTATGAGGCGCAGGCTTACCAGTGGCTTTGAAGTAAGCGGTACCCAGTCCCATACGTGCGTTTCCTGTAGCGACGGTGTCAGCCTGGTTGGCAAGTGGGAAGGGCGTCTCGCCAAACTCATCACGAAGAATCGTCAGCGTGGCGTTAAGTTCATCTGCGCTGAAACATACGCCTTCTTGGACGAGAATAGATTCCTTTTCGAGGCGATAGTGAAAGGCCTTGCTACGGCTTTTCGTAAAACATTCATTCCACGTCAGCTCAGCGCTCAGCGTTTCTTGCGGATGCATCGCCTCAAGACCGCTATGGAGGTCGTAACCTATCATGAACAAGGCAGCTTCTAGGGCACGCAGACGCTCAGCTGGTTGTCCGAGTTGAGCAAATTTGCTGCTTCTACCAGCATCGCTCTCGAGCACTGCAAGAAGCAACCAACTTGCCTTGAGATTCCATTCGGCATAGGAGCGACCGGATCTTAGACGCGGGAAGTGCAAAGACCCCGCGCGAGGATCACGCCGTGTGGAGCTACGCGCTCCGATAGCAGTTTTGGCAGGCGCCCAAGGGAAGCTAAGTTCAGCAGGAGTCTGCAATATGCCCTGCTGTTGACAGAACCGCGTGACTGCCAATCCGAGTGCCGCAGCGACGCGACTGTCGTATATGACCAAGTTATCGCAGAGCAACGAGTAAACTTTGCTCATGCCAGAATTAAAACGCAAAGGTGAAGTTTCTTCCAAAAACCGCAGTTGATCAGTGTCAGCGGCGTTCAAGCCGTTGCGTACACGAGCGAGCGTATCGGCCAGCCCCTTTTCATTGGTCGTCAGCCAGCTGACGTTGCCGTTCCGCACGCCACCCCATGCCATAACGTTGATTGCAGCAGAGCGGGCAAGGGCGTCGTCCGAGTTGAGGTCAATGGCGTTTCGCAAAGCCTGACGCAAACGGTCTAGTATTTGGACATTACTCGAGAAGTCGGCCGCGAACACTCCCGACTGTGGCCACCGATATTGGCAATAAGCGTCATAAAGGCTCGTGCATTGCCAATTTGTTTGCGTCCGTCGCTGTAGGTAGTTGTGGGCGAAGGTTTCGTTGTCGAGGTTGGTACCTAGCCACTCGACGAATCCCTGGATGACCGGCAACTGAAGGTAATCGGCTTTTTTCACTTGAAGTTCCTTTTCGCGAACGGCTTGCATAGGGCAGTAAATTTTGGCATGGATCGGTTCCGGGGGCTTGCTAAAACGTCCCCATTGTCTTCAAGGTGGCGACATTTTCTGTCGTCAGGAGTCAAGAGATGAATCTGCGCCAGCGTGGCGAATCGCTGCTCAAGCTACTGCCGCCCAAGGCACAGGCCTTGGAAACCAGCACGCTCTATGAACGGCTATGCGAACAGGGGGCCAAGGTAAGCCTGCGGACCTTTCAGCGCAACCTAGAGCGGTTGGCGCAGGACTATCCCCACATTCACTGCGAAAGGGTGGGTAACAGCTATCGTTGGTGGGCGGACAAGTCCATCTCTCGTTGGACCTTGCTACCTACAGACGCGATGAATCTGGTCATGCTGATGGATCACGCAACGCGCTTTGGTATGCGGGCCCAAGTAGAAAGGCTGGCACCGCTATACGATTACGCTCAGTCGATCCTCAAAAATGCACGGCCGGCGTTTGATTGGAGCAAGAAAGTCGTCAGTACTACCCGCTTCATCACGCTACAGCCTGGGCGAATTGAACCTGAGGTGCTTATAGAGCTGCAAAAAGCCTTGCTTGATGACTATTCGGTAGAAGCTAGCTACCTAAAGCGAGGTGCCCACGAGCCTAAGACGTATCGCCTCAAACCGTTAGGGTTGTCTTATCAGGACTCCAACCTGTACCTGTCCTGTGTGTTTGAAGGGTATCGCTCTGGTGATCCGATCAGAGCTCTACCGCTACACCGCTTCGTCAGTGTCAGAACGATTCGAGAGGAGATCGCCGGCCCTCTTTCATTTGATATCGAATCCTCTGAAGCGAAACGCAGCCTGATAGATCTGAGGTCAAAGGAGCCAGTTTTTCTAAAACTGAGGATTTCCCAAGAGCTCTGTGAGCGCCTGAAGGAGAATCCACTGACGACGGACCAGCAGCTATGGCAGGACGAAGCCGAATACCGGTACTGGAGCGGATCGTTGTACCTTTCTCAAGGGCTCTCGCTTTGGTTACTAGGTCAAGGCGACGGACTAGAGGTCCTAGAGCCTGAGGACCTTAGACGTGAGATGGCTCTTACTGCCGAACGCATGGCTGCCCTTTACAGGGCGTAAAAATCACACGACAAAAAGTGTCGCGTAATGACGTAAAACTCCACTTCAACATTTAGGAGATCCGTCATGCGCCGCTACAACGTGCGTCTGCAACGCGTTAAAGCTAACGCCGGTCCCAGTGCTGGCTTCATCATTGTGGTCTACGCGGTAAGTTCGGATATGGCTAGGATTACTGCAGAAGCCCGTTACCCGGGCTATCGCTGCCTAAGTGCTCCCACTGTGGCTCGCTGATAATGATCCATCATTCTAACAATCACGTGACCAAGGCTCCAGTATTGTTGATCTGGGTCGAAGGTGTTGAGGACGTACGTTGGTGGAAGCTACGTCTGGGCCAGGCGAGGATAGCTGCTAGGGGTTTTAACTACCCAGTCGTCGATATTCATTGCTGGAATACCGATCTACCTGAGGGGGTTGAAGATATTCATGTCGTCGACGCTAAATTTCTTCCTGCAGATCGGTTTGATCATCTAAGGCAGCGCTTCGCTCAGCCTAATTTGTACACTTTTGGCGAGACGGATGTCAGCTTTGGCCATGTCCAAAAATGGCCGAGCGAGACTGCCCTGGCTGCATATCTAGAGCGGCTTATTGCCAACTTCAGAGGCTTGGCGCTATTCGGATTGTCTTGGTCCGATTATCAGCTTCATCAACGACAAAAGGGATATCGTCTGGGGGGGCGGATTTTGGGCAGCAGCTGGCAGGAGCTATTGAAAACGCTGTGGCATAACTGTGAACGGCCTTGCCAATTGACGTCGGTAATCTTGTTCCTCAGAGGGGATTCGACGCTTGGCGACTATGCTGTCGTCTGTCAACAATTGGAGGAGCATCTTTCGAAAAATTGTTTGACGACCGTTAGCATCTTGGCTAGCGAAGAGACTGAATGCTCCATCGTCTATCAGTTGACGATGGAGCATTAGTAGATGGCTAGAGCGGTCGCCATGCCGGGCAGCGTGATCTATCGAGGAACTTTAGGTCTCCATCAGGACAGCGCTGCCACCGGCGTAGTACGGCACGGTTGATCAATCTCATACGTCGCTGTTCGGGGTCTCGAAACCTCCGCGGCGGCGGCTCCCGCCAAGTGCGGTAGTTATCTCCATGAAAACGCGCGAGACGTTTGCATACGCGAACGGATTGATCGTGCCATTCCCGCGGATCTATATCCCATAGCGCTTCAGCGTAGGCATAAAAGCAACGGCGTCTTCGACAGGTTCGGCTCATGTCATGACTCTCAATATCAAAAGAATGTCATGGCTACTCCTCGAAAAAGATTTGATTACCTTTAATGACTAATAGCTTCTCAAAAGCAAGCGACATTTTCTGTCGTTGATCGCGGATACTCGGTCCGCTGATAGTTAAATGGTTAAGGTTGCCGCGGCGCTGGGCATCGCCGATCTGCAGGCGCCGGACTTCGGCGTGGTCCCCCCGCTGGGCGCCGACGATGTACCGGTGTTCTGGGCCTGTGGGGTGACGCCGCAGCAGGTGCTGCCGCAGCTGGGAGGTGCCTATGCCATCTCCCACTATCCCGGCCACATGCTGGTGCTGGACCAGCGGCCGGAGGCCTTCGGGTAGATCGCCGGCGCTTCGCGCCGCGGCAGTCTCCGTGGCGGACGCTCGCGGGCAGGCGACCGGGCGGCGGGAGGATTGCTGGCCGAAGCCTAGGCAAATGCCCGTCCAGCCGCCATCCTTGCAGTCTCGCCTGTCGCCCGGTTCCCGTCATGAATGCCCGCCAGCCGTTTCTCGATCCCTATCACCAGACCATTCGCCAGCTGTCCGATCGCATCGTCGCGGCCCAGGCGCCGATCCGTATCCTCGATGCGGTGAAGTGGGACGAGGGCGTGCGCCAGGGCTTCCTGGAGGGCAAGGGCAAGCGCCTGCCAGCGGTGGATCGCGCCTTCTACGAGGGACGGCCGCTGGGTTTCGACGGCGATGCGCTCAAGGGCGAATTCCAGAGCATCGAGCGCGAGGTCACCCGCCAGCTCGGCCAGTTCAATCCGGTCGGGCAGATCATGAGGCGCATGTGCCGCGAGTACCGCATGGTGATCCGCATGCTGCAGGCGCGCGGTACCCCGGATTTCGGCCTGATCTCCCAGGAACTCTATGGTGCGGCCTCGGACGCCTTCCATGCCGGCGATCCGACCCTGGCCGACCTGGGCATGATGATGTCCAGCTACCTGGACAACATCGCCCACCGTGGCGCCCTGGAAGACGAACCCAAGACCCTGACCGCCAAGGATGCTGTGCCCATCCTGCAGGCGCGGCTCAACCGGGTGTTCGGCGAGACCGAGGGCACCATCCGGGTATTCGAGTCCGATGGCATCGTCGCCGATGCCGCGGCCGGCGCCGACTACATCAAGGTGCGTGCCGACGCCCTGTTCAACGAGCGCGACGTGCGTGCCCTGGAGGTCCACGAGGGCCTGGTCCACGTCGGCACCACCCTCAACGGCCAGAATCAGCCCATCTGCACCTTCCTGGCCAAGGGCCCGCCGTCGTCCACCGTGACCCAGGAGGGGCTGGCGATCCTCATGGAGGTGATCGCCTTCGCCTCCTATCCGACCCGGCTGCGCAAGCTGACCAACAGAACCCGCGCCATCCACCTGGCCGAAGACGGCGCCGACTTCCTCGAGGTCTTCCGCTTCTTCCAGGAGCAGGGCTACGACCTGGAATCGGGCTACCAGAACGCCAGCCGGGTGTTCCGCGGCTCGACGCCCACCGGGCTGCCCCTCACCAAGGACCTGTCCTATCTGAAGGGCTTCATCCTCATCTACAACTACATCCAGCTGGCGGTGCGCAAGGGTAAGCTGGAGCAGATCCCGCTGCTGTTCTGCGGCAAGACCACCCTGGAGGACATGCGCATCCTGCGCCAGCTGGTGGACGAGGGCGTGGTGGTGCCGCCCAAGTACCTGCCGGCGCAATTCCAGGATCTCAATGCCCTGGCGGCCTGGATGTGCTTCTCCAACTTCCTCAATCACCTTAGCCTGGATCGGATCGAGGCGGACTACGCCAACATTCTCTAAGCCCCTATCCAGGCTTTAGGCCCCACCATGAAAAAGCCCCGGCGGACCGGGGCTTGCAGCTAGCAGCGCAGCGTCGTCGACATCACTCGCCCTTAAAGGCGGCGGCGATGCTGGGTTCGCTGTCGCCAGCGACTGCCGGTACGCGAGCCAGGGCGCGATTGAGGGCGCCGCAGGCTTCCAGGCCACTGGCGCGGGCGATGGCTTCGGCCACGGCGCTGCCGGGGATGGTCTCATCGCGCAGCAACTGCTCGGTGATGTCGTCCAGTGCTGGCTTGAGCTCGGTGATCAACGCCAGGCAGCGATGGTCCAGGCTGTGCAGCAGCTGGTCGGCGGCGGCGATGCTGGGCGCGGCGTCGAAGTCGATACCGGCGTCGCGCAGGGCCTGCAGGCTGAGCAGCGAACCGCTGGGGCCCATGCCCAGGGAGGCGACCATGGACAGCGCCAGCTTGGAGGCTTCCTGCAGATCCTGGGCGGCGCCCGAGGAGACCTCGTTGAAATACAGCTGCTCGGCGCAACGACCGGCCAGCAGCATCTGGATGCGGCCTTCGAGTTCCGACTTCAGGTGCAGGCGCTTGTCTTCGGTGGGGGTGATCAGGGTGACGCCCAGGGCCTGGCCGCGGGGCAGCAGGGTGACCTTTTCCACCCGACCGACGTTGAGCACGGCGGCGACCAGGGCATGCCCGGCCTCGTGCACGGCGATGCGGGTGCGCTCGGCCGAACCCAAGGGGGTGACGCCCACCGGTTGCTCGCCGATGCGGCAGGTCTCGATGGCTTCGACGAAGTGGGCCATGGTCACGGCGCTGGCGTTCTCGCGAGCGGCCAGCAGGGCGGCATGGTTGCTGATATAGGCGATGGCCGCCGGGGTCAGGCCCACGGTGCCGCGGGAGAGGGCGGCCAGGTCCAGTTCGCCCTGGCAGGGCAGCTTGCCGGCATAGAGCTCGAACAGCGCGCGACGGTCTTCCAGGCTCGGCAGCGGCACGGCGATGGTGCGGTCGAAGCGGCCTTCGCGGCGCAGCGCCGGATCGAGGGAATCGGCGAAGTTGGTGGCACCCAGCACCAGCACGCCGCTGGTGCCGTCGAAGCCGTCCAGCTCGGTGAGGAACTGGTTGATGATGCGGTTGGCCTCGGCATCGCTGGAGCGCGACTGCTCGGCGCGGCGGCCGATGCCGTCGATCTCGTCGATGAAGATGATGCAGGGCGCCTTCTTGCGCGCGGTGCGGAACAGCGACTTGACCTTCTGGATGCCGACGCCGAAGAACATCGAGGAGAAGTCGCTACCGGTCACCTGGATGAAGTGGGCGTTGCACTCGGTGGCCAGGGCCTTGGCCAGCTGGGTCTTGCCGGTACCTGGTTCGCCGGTCAGCAGCACGCCCTTGGGCGGACGGGCGCCGAGGGCGGCGAAGGCCTTGGGGTTGCGCAGGCAGGTGGTGACATCTTCCAGGGCCCGCTTGGCTTCGGCGGCACCGACCACGTCCTTGAAGGAGATGCCGGTGCCCTTGCGGTGCAGCTTGAAGGGGCTGGCGAAGCGCAGCGCCAGGGGCACGGCGAGCAGCAGCAGGAGCAGGTAGCCCGGCAGGTTGATCAGCAGGGCATCCAGCCAGGCATGGCGCTGGCCGGCTTCGTTCCAGGTCGCCACCGGGAACTGTGGCTCGCCCTGGGCGGCGTAGTCGGCCAGCAGCAGGTTGGCGATGCGACCGCCATTGTCCGCCACGGCATAGTGCTCACCACGGGCGGTGTCTATGTAGAGGGTGTGATCACCGATCACGGCGCCGCTGATGGCCTTGGCGCGCAGGTCGGCCAGCAGCACGGAAAGGTCACGTGGCTGCTGGGTCCAGTGTTCGGGGGCCTGTTGCACGCTGGCGAGCATGGCGGTGGCGGTCGGTGCCGGGGTGGTGGGCTTGAGCCACAGCCAGCCGGCCAGGCTGGTCGCGGTGACGAGGGCGAGAGCACCAGCGATGAAGCGGCGCGGATACTTGGCAAAGACGGACTTCTTCATTCACATACCGTTAGGGTCGGAGCGACATCGGACGCGGACTCCCGGATTATCGGCCTGTGGCGGCGGGGGTGAACCTCGGTTCGGCGGAAAACGATGAGTGGACTCACCATCCGTCGAGTATCGTCACACTTTCGGCCTTTGCCGCGGTCCGCAAGGCCTGGTTGTTTTGCGCCAGATTTCAAGGAGTAGCCCACGCCATGCCCGAATGCCTGGATTGCCGCCAGGGCCTACCGGTACTGCCGGAGGCCTTGCTTGAACGTCTGAGAGCGGCCGACGAAGTGCTGGTGCTGACCGGCGCCGGGGTCTCGGCGGAGAGCGGCATCGCCACCTTCCGCGAGGCGCTCACCGGGCTCTGGGCACGCTTCGATCCCGCCGAGCTGGCCACGGCGGAGGCCTTCAGCGAGGACCCGGCGCGAGTCTGGAGCTGGTACGAGTGGCGCCGCGCCCAGGTGCTCGCGGCCCAGCCCAACCCGGCCCATCGGGCGCTGGCGGAATGGGCGCGCCGCCATGGGCGACTGCGGCTGGTCACCCAGAATGTCGACGACCTGCACGAGCGGGCCGGCAGCCGCGACGTCATCCACCTGCACGGCAGCCTGCAGGCGCCGCGCTGCTTCGAGTGCGCGCGGCCGCTGGAGGTACCGCCACTTCCTGACGCCGAGGAGCGACGGGTGGCGCCCCCACGCTGTCCCGATTGCGGTGGCCTGGCTCGCCCCGGGGTGGTCTGGTTCGGTGAGCCCCTGCCGAGCGACGCCCTGACCAGCGCCTGGGCCCTGGCCGAGCGCTGCGACCTGTGCCTGGTGATAGGCACCTCGGGGCTGGTGCAGCCGGCGGCCAGCCTGCCGGGGGTGGCGCGTCAGCAGGGCGCGACGGTGGTGCGCATCGATCCACAGCCGGCGGCGGACTTCCGTGATGACTGGCAGCTGCTGAACGCCGCGGGAGAGATCCTGCCCGCGCTGCTCAGGCAGCTCTGAGCGGCGGTTCCGATGAATTAGTGCAGCGCCTGGCCGCCGGTGCCCAGGGCATCCAGGGTGCGCTTGAGCGCGGTGTAGGCCTGACGCTGCTCGTCGTCCTCGGTGAGCAGGCCATCGAACAGGGTGGCAACCAGCGCCGGATCCTGGGCGACGAAGCGGTCGATGAGCACATCGTTGTCCTGGCGGCCGGCGGTGATCAGCAGCACGGCGAGCTGGGCGACATAGCGCGCCGCCAGCGGATAGGCCTTGAGGAAGACCTTGAAGGGCGCATCGGCCAGGCCGGGGGCGAAACCCTTGGCGAGGCCTTGCTGGGCGGCGGCGATGGCCTGGCGGACGGCGTCCTGCCAGTTGCCGGCGGTCACCGCGCCAGCCGGCAAGGCCCGGCGCATCTGGCCGAGCAGGCTGTTGAGGAAGATGCGGCGGTTGGCCTGGTAGTCATGGTCGGTGTCGAGCAATTCGCCACGGATCCGGTTGAGGACCCGGTCGTCTTCGGCATCGGCGCTCACCGCCTGCTTGAACGCCAGGGTCAGCTCGCGATCCAGCAGGCCGGGCTTGCGGCCTTCCAGCTCGGCTTGCAGCAGCGGGCCGCTGGAGTCGGCGAAGAAGAAGCGCTCGGCGTGGGGCGCCAGGCGCTCGCGCAATCGTGGCCAGAGCTCCGCCGCGAACAGCTGTTCGGCCGTACCGCCGGAGACGATGACGCGGTGCTGCGGGGCCTCGGCCAGATAATCGAACAGCGCGGGGGTATCGAGCGCGGTGCGGTCGACGATGAGATAGCGGTGCTTCACGGCAACTCCTGAATACGACGGCCGGCCCGGTCGAGGGACGGCGGAATGGTCGTTAGTCTATAGGAAGGCGGGAACGCTTGGCCCGGCCTTTGGCCTAATCAGCAGGGTGCAGCCCGCGACACCCCCTTCCTATCGCGGCAGGAGGACATACAGATGCGCAAGACCCCGCTGATCCTCGCCCTGGGCGCCGCCCTGGCCCTGGTGGCCGGCCCGAGCCTGGCTGCCAGCAGCAACGACGCCGGAGTGACCGGCAATGGCATCGGCGCGCCCGGCAGCTCCAATACCAGCAACCGCGACAGCGCCGACGATACCTCCAACGCCACGCCGTCCACCCAGAAGAAAGCCAGCAAGACCCCGGCTACCAAGACGCAGCAGAAACGCGAACTCAACGATTGAGGATCATGAAAAAGGCGCCTCGCAGGGCGCCTTTTCGTCGTTGCAGCGGAATGGCTTCAGGAAGCGCGGGTGTAGCGCACCTGCCAGTCGAGTCGCTCGTGGGTAGCCCGCTCGATCCGGGCGCGACTGTCGCAGATGAAGGCCTCGAGCAGCGAATTGTCCAGCAAGTCGACTCGGGCGATGCGCCGCTGCAGCAGCGCCGTACCGTTGGGCGCATAGACCTCGACATTGAAGGTTGCCGGATCCTGGGCGGTCATGGCGCACAGCATCGGTTGAAAGGCGCCCTTGATAATGGTGTTCGCATCCGTGAACTTCAGCGGCTCGGCCATCGCACTCACTCCTGTCAGCTATACAGCTTCGACCGATTCTTGCGGTACCCGTTCGACTTTCGCCACCACCGGCCGGCAGATTTGTGATGCAAACGGTGGCCGCCAGGCCCTGGGAGACGATCGGTCAGTTGATGAGCGTGCCGAAGGCCTTGTCGGCCTCGATGACCTCGGGCAGCTCGCCGAGCAGGTGATCCAAGTCGATGCCCTCCAGCAGGGGGTTGGCCAGCGCCGCCTTGGCCGGCTCGTTGATGCCGCCGTGGCGGCGCAGCACGAAGGATACCAGGCGAGCCTGGGCGACCAGCCGCGGCAGGGTGGGGTCGTCCGGCGCGTCCTGGGGATGCAACTGGTAGGCGATGGCATGCTGGATCACCACCGGCAGCTGCCAGCGACGCGCCAGCTCGGCACCGACCTCGGGATAGCCGAAGCCGATGGGCTCGGACCCCGCCAACGGACCGCGCTGTTCGGCGTCGATGCGCGCGGCGATGTCGGGCGCGGCGGTCTTGATCAGCAATTCGCCGATGCTGTGCAGCATGCCGCAGGTGAAGGCCGTCTCCGGCTCGGTACCGGCCTGGCGGGCGAGCACGCGACAGACGCTGGCCACGTCGAAGCTGTGTTGCCAGAAATCCCGGGGATCGAAGCTGGGATTGTGGCGGAACGCGGCGGTCACCGCGGAGGCCAGGACCAGGGTGCGCAGGGCGTCGAAGCCGAGGCGGATGGCGGCGCCTTCGATACTGGTCGAAGGCCGGACGCCACGGAAGCGCACCGAGTTGGCGAGGCGCAGCACCTTGGCCGACAGCACCGGATCCAGGGCCAGGTTGCGGGCGACGTCTTCGATGCTGCTGTCGGGATCGTCGAACTGCTGGATGAGCTCCTGCGCTACCTTGGGAATGCTGGGAAGGGTATGCAGATGATCGAACAGAGCATCGATTTCCATGACGGCGCCTGGATTGTTCTATACCGGTAGAGAGGGCTCGCGTTCAGAGCACGACCGAGCCGCGTGAACCGCCAGGCATAAGCCCAGCGTTGGTCGGAAAGCTTAGCTGGCGCGAGACTTGCTGTTGGAGAAAGATCTGACCGAAGGCGCCATTTTCCCGCCATTTGCCTGGTCGACCATCCAAGGGTTTCCTCCATGACCACACGCTTCTCCTGTACCGGCTGCGGCAAGTGCTGTTCCGATCACCATGTGCCCCTGACCTTGACGGAAGCTATCGACTGGGTTCGGCGCAAGGGTGAGCTCATTGTCCTGGTGGAGGCCTTCCTCGATGCCGGGCCGGGGATCTCGCCCCAGCAGCGCCCGCATGCCGAGCGCCGCTCGCTGCCCGTGCGCTGTGGCGCCGCCCAGGCCTACCTGGCGATCACCTTCGCCGGCTACAACGTCGGACCCTGCATTCACCTGGATAATGAGCAGCGTTGTTCCATCTATGAGCAGCGGCCGCTGGTCTGTCGGATCTATCCGTTCGAAATCAACCCGCACCTGCCGTTGCGGCCGGAGTCCAAGGATTGTCCGCCCCAGGCCTGGCAGGCAGGCCCCGCGCTCATTCATGGCGGCCAGCTACTGGATGCGGGCCTCGCCGAACTGATCGAGAGGTCCCGGCAGGCCGACCGTGACGAGATCGCCAGCAAGGTCGCCATCTGCGCCCTGCTGGGCATTCGGACCACCGCCCTCAAGGGAGACGGCTTCGCCACCTATCGACCGCAGGCCGACGCTTTCCTGGCGGCGGCGGAGCAGGTCCTCGGCGGGACGGCACCGACGCCGGATGTCGGCTGGGAGCTGCACCTCTCCCACGCGCAACTGGCCGAGCAATTGCGGGTAACCGGGGCGTTGATCAGCGCGGCCCTGGACGAAACCTGTGCCTTCGTCGCCCTGACCGCAGCCTGATCCGGACGTCCAGCTCCAGGGGACACCATGCATCGGCTGACGACGGGCCAAGCGGACGTCAGGTAGTATGATGTCATTTTGACACTAAATAATTGGCGCCCGGGTCATTCGATGGTCTACCAGACGCATATCCGCCAGATGCTGCACCTGCCCAACGTATTGGCGCAATGCACCGGCATCCTGGGCTGGTTGATCAGTTTGCTGGTCAATCCCTTCCTGGTCGATGGCGTAGCGCTGGCGGGCTGGCTGGCCTTCGCGGGCATGGTGGGCTCGTGCCTGGCGATGGCCACCGCTCGGCGTTTCGTGCTGTGGCGGCTGTTCGCCCTGGTGTTCGTGCTGTTCGAGGCCCTGGCCTTTCGCTACCAGATTCTCGGCATGGGCGGGGCCGGTCACGACTGGATGATACCCATGGCCATCGTCATCACCCTGGGCTCGACGATCCTCTTTTCCCATGTGCTCGACTACGGCATCGCCGCCGCTGCGGTCTGGCTGCTGCTGTTCCATGGCGCGATGGACGTCGTCAGGGAGGTGGCCCTGCCGCTGTTCCTGGTGATGCTCGGGGCGAGCCTGGCGCTGGGCCTGCTGCTCAACGCCACCTTCGTCCGCATCGTCGCCAGTACCCTGGAGCTCAAGGAGCGTTATCGCCTGCAGGCGGAAACCGATGCCCTGACGAGCATCAGCAATCGTCGCGCGCTCATGCTCGACCTGGAGCAGGTCTGCCGGGAGGGCTCGTCCTCCTGCTACTTCGCCATGCTCGATATCGACGACTTCAAGCGGATCAACGACAGATTCGGCCATGACGTGGGCGATGAGGTACTCAAGGAGATGGCCAGCATCCTGAACCGGCATTTTCCCGGCGGACGCTTCGGCCGCCTGGGCGGTGAGGAATTCGGGGTACTGCTCGAGACCGACGATGAACGGCTACTGGCGCAGCAGCTACAGGCGCTGCTGGACGACATCCGCGGCAATACCCGCACCGGCACCTGCTTTTCCTTCAGCGCCGGCGTGGCGCGCCTGGTCCCGGGCTATCAGCCCTCGGATCTGCTCAAGCAGGCCGATGGCGAGCTCTACCAGGCCAAGCGTGCCGGCAAGGACCGGGTGCATTACCGCGGTGGGATGATCTGCGGCTAGGTGTCGGCCGCGTCCAGTGGCGGGTGGGTGCGGTTGCGCCCCAGGTGCTTGGCCCGGTAGAGGGCGGCGTCGGCACTGGCCAATAGCTCGGCCGGTAGCGGCGGCTGGGGTTCGCCGGGGTGCTGGACGGCGAAGCCGAGGCTGACGGTGATGCGGCCGAAGGGACTGGTGGCATGGGGCACCTCCAGCATCTGCAGGCGCTCCTGGACCGTATGGGCCACCCGCTGGGCGCCGGTCGCATCACAGTTGGGCAGCAGCAGGGCCATTTCCTCGCCGCCGTAGCGCACTGCCAGATCGCCCGGGCGGCGCGCGGCCGAGGCCACGACCCCCGCCACCGCCTGCAGGCAGCGATCGCCCGCCGGATGGCCATAATGGTCGTTGTAGGCCTTGAAGTGATCGATGTCGATCATCAGCAGGCTCAGCGGCTGGTGGTTGCGCTGCGCCCGCGCCAGCTCCACCGGCAGCAGGGTATCGAACTGTCGCCGATTGCCCAGTCCGGTCAGGCTGTCCTTGAGCGTCAGGAGGTGGAGGTCGTCGTGGGCCTGGCGCAAGGCCGCCTCGCTGCGCAGGCTGGCGCGGATTTCTCGCAGCAGGCTGAAGCCGAAGATCAGCATCCCGACGATGATGATGCCCACCACGATCACCGAGCGCAGCATGTCTTGCCGCCAGCTGGCGAGGATGTCGCTCTTGGAGATACCGGCCAGGGCCACCAGCGGATAGCCTTCCAGGCGCTGGAAGGCATAGAGCCGTTCCTGCCCGTCGATCAGGGCGCGCACCAGCGCCGTGCCGTTGGCCGCCTGGGTCACGTACTGGCGAAACAGCTCGCCGTCGGCGAGGGTGGTACCGACGTTCTGCGGGTCGTAGGGACGGCGCACCATGAGGGTCCCGTCATCCAGGGCCAGGCTGATGGCGCCACGGGCGTCCAGGCGGAAGCGGGCGTAGTAGTCGATGAAATACTGCAGCCGGATGGTGGCGAGCAGCACGCCGGCGAAGCGGCCCTCCTTGTCTTCCAGGCGCCGCGAGACGGGAATGATGAGTTCGTGGGTGCTGCGGCTTTCGATCACCGCGCCGACATGCAACTGGTCTTCGCGATGCTGCCGATGAAACTGGAAGTACTCGCGGTCGGCGTTGCTGGCCTGGGGCGGCGTGCTGCTCTTGTCGGTCACCCGCCAACTGCCATCGCGATCGTAGATGAACAGCCCGTGCAGCTGCGGCAGCAGGGCGGCCTGGCGCGCCAACAGGCGGTGGACGCGCGGGCGATCCAGCTCGTCGAGCGGCTGGTCTTCCAGGCGATCGCGGATGCTGACCAGCAGCGAGTCCGCTTCCTTGATCGCATCGTCGGCATGCTGGGCCGCCGCCAGGGCGATATTACCGACGTCGCTGCGGGCGCTGGCGAAGGCGTTCTGGTAGTTGCGCCAGACCTGCCAGGACTCCAGTGCCAGGATCACCGCCACCGCGCCTATGAGCAAGAGCAGGGCCAGGCGCTGGGCGGCCCGGTTGCGCTGGGGGGTGACGGTGCCGTCGACCATGGTGGGGCGGATTCCTCGGTTCGCTGGGCAGGGACCGCACGCTGGCCACGGGGCTCTCGGTGCAGGAAAAGTCCGACAATTCTACAGTTTCGTCGGAATCTTGCGCGGCTGACGAATTCTCCCGCTGCGGCTGCGGTCTTTAGCGAAACAGCCGTCCCCCTGGGATGGCGCCCCAGCCAACGCCGACCGGGAGGTCACAGATGTCGCAGATCGCTGAACAGATCGTCGAAGATGCCATGCAGCGCATCGAGCAGAACGAGCGGCAGCATGCCGCCGAGCCAGTGCGCAATTTTTCCCTGACCCTGACCGACCCCGCGGAAATCCGCGTCGGCGCGGAGATCTACTTTCTCTTCGAGCAGCGTCTGAAGGGCTTCTATCCCGATGCCCGCGTGGTGGTGCGTGGCCATGCCGCGGAGGGCTACAACATCACCGCCCAGGTCGAGCGGCGCCGCTCGGCCTGACCGTCGCGCCCGCAGCTGCCACTAGGTGCGGGCGAGTTTCACCAGCTGCCGGGCCAGCAACGGCCCGGTCAACACCACCCCGATCAGGCGCAACGCCTGCATCGCCAGCACCAGGCCGACATCGGCATGGGCGTCCACCGCGATGATGGCCATGGAGTCCAGTCCACCCGGGCTGGTAGCCAGGTAGGCGGTGAGGAAGTCCACGTGCATCAGCCGCGCCATCAGCAGGGCCGACAGGGCGCACAGGGCGATCAGCAGCAAGGAGGCGAAGATCATCTTCGGCAAGGCGCGCCAGACATAGCTGACTGTGGCCCGATCGAACCGCAATCCCACGTAGCAGCCCATGGCGCCATAGGCCACGGCGAGCAGGACGTGGGGCAGGGTGATGTCCAACCAGCCGTTGAGTTGCAGCAGGGTGCCCAGGGCGATAGGCACCAGCAGGGCGCCGGCGGGAAACAGGCGCCCACCCAGCCAACTGCCGGCGAGGGCCACCGCCAGCGTCAGCAACAGGTTGAACGCAAAGTGTCCGTTCAAGCTGATCTCCGTCGCCTGGTGCCCGGTCCCGCTGCCTTCGGCGCCGAGCAGGCGCCCGACCAGGGCACTGATCAGCACCACGCAGACCACCCGCACGTACTGCATGGTGGCGACGATGCGGGGATCGGCGCCGTATTCCTCGGCCATGGCCACCATGGCGGCAGCGGCGCCCGGCGTGGTGCCCCAGGCGGCGGTGCTGCCGGGCAGGCCGCCGAAGCGGACCAGCAGGGCGCCGGTGAGCAGGCTGAGCAGGACGGTCAGGACGGTCGCCAGCAGCATCACCGGCCAATGTTCGGCCACGGTCAGCAGCACCGCCGCGGTCATGGCATGGGCGATCAGGCAACCCACCACGCCCTGGCCGGACTGGAACAGGCGTCGGGGCAGGCGGATGCTGGCGCCGCCGACGCCAAAGGCGATGGCCGTGAGCATGGGACCGAGAAAGAGCGCGGCGGGCACCTGCAGCCAGCTCAGCACGCCGCCGACCAGGGCGGAGCAGAGGATCAGGGCGAGCCATTGCAACAGCGGTGAATAGGGCGCAGAGGTAGCGGGGGCGGACAAGACGGTCTCCGAGCGACGAGGGACCGGTGAGGCGTACCGACCCCAGGGCCGACGCGGGCCGGCCCTGGGGCGATTATACGACGTTAGCGACTTTCGATGGCCTTTCGGTCAGGGAAAAAACCACCTGTTAGCGCACCAGATGCAGGAATTGCAGGTGGCGTTCGTACTGGTCGAGCATGTCGTTGAGGATCTGCTCGCGGTTGTAGCCCACCAGGTCATAGTCCTGGCTACCCTCGGTCAGGTGAACCTCGGCGCGGTAGTAGCGGCGGTTCTTCAGGTGCAGGCCGCCCATGCCGGCGCGAGCGAAGGAGGGGGTGAAATAGCCTTGCATGATCACCTGGTAGACGAAGGGATGCTCTTCGCCGTGGCCGATGATCAGTTGCAGGTTGGCATTGGTGGCGTCGAACTGGGTGTCCACCACCAGGCCCTTCTCGCGGAACACCTCGACCATCTCTTCCATCGCCGGCCGCACGGTGCTGTCCATGAAGCGGTACACCTCGTCCCGCGAGGGGAAGTACACCGCCTGGGCCAGGCGCTGGCGCCAGCCGCCATGGCGCGCCTTGCCATTGGTCGCCACCGGGGCGAGGGAGTGCAGCCGCGCGCGCTGGCGCTGGGTTTCCAGGTGCAGTGCCTTGTGCAGGCCCCACATCATCAACAGCACCACCACCGAGAAGGGCAGCGAGGTCAGCACCACCGCCGACTTCAGCGCATCCATGCTGCCAGCGAACAGCAAGCCGCCGGTGACCACCGCCACGGCGGCGCCCCAGAACACCCGCAGCCACTTGGGACCGTCCTCGTCCGCCTCGCCGCCGGTGGACGACAGGGTGGAGAGCACCACGGTGCCCGAATCGGCCGAGGTGACGAAGAAGACGAAGCTCACCAGCACGGCCACGCTGATCACCACGCGGCTGGCCGGATAGGTTTCCAGCACCTGGTAGAAGGCCATGGCCGGGTCGGTGAGGGCGGTCTGCGCCAGGCCATTCATGCCCTGGCCGAGGACCAGTTCCAGGGCGCTGTTGCCGAAGATCGACAGCCAGGCCAGGGTGAAGCCCAGCGGAATGAACAGCACGCCGAAGACGAATTCGCGGATGGTGCGGCCGCGCGAGATACGCGCGATGAACAGCCCGACAAAGGGCGCCCAGGCGATCCACCAGGCCCAGTAGAACACCGTCCAGCCACCCAGCCAGTCGGAGGGCTCGTCGTAGGCATAGAGATCGAAGCTCTTGCCCGGCAGTGCCGCGAGGTAGTCGCCGATGTTCTGGATCAGGGTGTTGAGCAGGTGCTGGGTGGGACCGGCGAACAGTACGAATAGCAGCAGGGCGACGGCCAGCACCATGTTGATGTCGGACATGATGCGCACGCCCTTGTCGACGCCGGAGACGGCCACGGCGATGGCCGCGCCCATCATCAGCACGATGAGGATCAGTTGCACCCAGTGGCTGTGGCTGATGCCGAACAGGTAATCGAGTCCGGCGTTGAGGTGCAGCACGCCGAATCCCAGGTCGGCGCCCAGGCCGAAGATGGTGGCGATGATGCCGAAGGCGTCCACGGCGTGGCCGATGGGCCCGTTGATGCGCTTGCCGATCAGCGGATAGAGCGCTGAGCGCAGGGCCAGCGGCAGGTTGTGTCTATAGGCGAAGTAGGCCAGCGCCATGGCCACCAGGGCGAACACGCCCCAGCCGTGCAGCCCCCAGTGCAGGAAGAGGATCTGCATCGCCTGGCGGGCGGCGGCCGGTGTGCCCCCTTCACCGGTCGGCGGCTGGGCGAAGTGGGTCAGGGGTTCGGAGACGCAAAAGAAGAACAGGGTGATGCTGATGCCGGCGGCGAACAGCATACCGGCCCAGGACAGGTAGCTGAATTCGGGTTGGTCGTGGTCGGCACCGAGCTTGATCTTGCCGTAGCCGGACAGGGCGGTGACCACCACGAACACCAGATAGAGCGTCATGGCCAGCAGGTAGTACCAGCCGACGGTATTGGCAGCCCAGGTCTGGGCCTGCAGCAACCAGGCGCCCGCCTGGTCGGGGCGACTGATGACGATCAGGGAAAACAGCAGGATCACCGCGGCCGCGCAATAGAAGGCGGGGGGATTCAGCCGTACGGTGCCGGATGAGGGCGTCGCACTCATGAGGACTCCTTGCGAGCTGACGAAAAGAGGAAATTCTTTTTTTATTGATCGTTCGATTAAAAAAGAATACCACAGGCGACCCCTGAGGTGAACGCTTCGAGTGGGCGAGGGCTGGAAAGTTGCCGTCCAGAGGGTTTGCTCGTGCCGGTGGTCGACTTTCGTCGCGCGCAGGCCAGACGGTCAGAACCGCGACCTTCCGGCAAAGTCTGTTGGGTATGAATCAGGCATCTTCTCCACTCGGCTCCTATCGACCTCTGCTCCTTTTGGTAGAGGACGAGCCGTTGCTGCGAGAATTGGCCACCGAAGCCCTGGAGTCCTTGGTTGACCTGCAGGTGGTGGCGGTGTCGACCGCCGATGCGGCCCTGAGCTACCTGGAGCAGACCGGCGCCCGGATCGACGTGCTCTTCACCGATGTCCGCATGCCGGGACGCCTGGACGGCGAGGCGCTGGCGCAACTGGTCGCCCAGCGCTGGCCGCACATCCCGGTCATCCTCACCTCGGGCGACCGCCTGGCAGTGCCTCGCGGAGCCGGGCGTACCCGCTTCATGCCCAAACCCTGGCATATCGACGACATGGCCAATTGTGTCAACGAGGCGCTGGGGCAGAGTCGGGTGGCGTGAGTCTTCGTCCGCAGGCCCCGCTCTTTTGACCTCCGATCCATGGGGTGTTGGGCCTTATCGAGACGGCAGTCTGTGCCTTATTTATTTGCACAGGGACGCTGCATGAACAAACGGATCTTGGTACTGCTTTTCGTTGCCCTTGGCCTTGTGATGACCGAGCACGCTGATGCGTTGGTTTTGGACAAGGCGAAGCAAGTCCCTGCGCTGGCTAACCCGCGAGGAGGGCGCATTCCAACGCCTTTCGCTGATACGGTCAGTCAGGCCAACGCCTGGCAGGAAGCCCGAGGGCGTTCGGGCAGTAGTCGGCGCTCGTCCAGTAGGCGCAGCTATTCCAACTCATCTTCCATATCCGACGATTGCTCCTGCAGTGGCGGCAATGTCTGTATCGGGCCTCGCGGCGGGCGTTACTGCATTACCGCCGGTGGCAACAAAAGATACGGGCGCTAATACCGAGGCCTACGGGCGAACGAAGCCCGACGGCGCAGGGTTACGATCCACTCCGCCTCGTTGGGCTTCGAAGATGGTGCCGCCTCAGCCCAACCTACCTTTGCTGTCCGCTACGGCTGCCACTGCGGAACCTTGCCGCTGGGTCGGCGGTTCAGGAAGAAGGCCGCGCCGATCGGCGTCGTAGCGTGGGAAACGGCATGGCCTTTTCCACGAGTAGCTTCGTAGCACGCTGTACCCTCACCCCAACCCTCTCCCAGAGGGAGAG
>CAUQPA010000008.1:0-27412 GCA_963519325.1 uncultured Pseudomonas sp.
CGGCGTCGTTGAGGGTGAGCTTCTGTAGGGCTTCGCGGAAGTCCTCGAAGTCGTCGGAGCTGACCGGGAACAGGCCGGCATAGACCTGCGGCTTGACCCGCTGGAAGCCCGGCAGCATGGCCACGTCCGGGGTGGCGCTGAGGGTCAGGGTGTCACCGACCGGGGCGCCGAGGATTTCCTTGATGCCGGCGATGATGAAGCCCACCTCGCCCGCCTTGAGATCGGGCATCTCGGTGTGCTTGGGCGAGAAGACACCGACGCTGTCGACCTGGTGCACCTTGCCGGTGGACTTGACCAGGATCTTGTCACCCTTCTTGACCCGGCCGTGCTTGACCCGCACCAGCGAGACGACGCCCAGATAGTTGTCGAACCAGGAGTCGATGATCAGCGCCTGCAGCGGCGCGTCGATCTCGCCTTCCGGCGGCGGGATGACCTTGACCAGTCGCTCGAGCACGTCGGGCACACCCATGCCGCTCTTGGCGCTGCAGGGGACGGCGTCGGTGGCGTCGATGCCGATGATGTGCTCGATCTCGGCCTTGACCTTGTCCGGCTCGGCCTGGGGCAGGTCCATCTTGTTCAGCACCGGCATGACCTCGAGGCCCTGCTCGATGGCAGTGTAGCAGTTGGCCACCGACTGGGCCTCCACGCCCTGTCCGGCGTCCACCACCAGCAGCGCGCCTTCGCAGGCGGCCAGCGAACGGCTGACTTCGTAGGTAAAGTCGACATGGCCGGGGGTATCGATGAAGTTGAGCTGGTAGGTCTTACCATCCTCGGCCTTGTAGTACAGCGTGACGCTGTGGGCCTTGATGGTGATGCCGCGCTCGCGCTCGAGATCCATGGAATCCAGGACCTGGGCCTCCATTTCTCGGTCGCTCAAACCACCACAGATCTGGATGAACCGATCCGCAAGCGTCGACTTGCCGTGATCGATGTGGGCGATGATGGAGAAATTGCGGATATGGCTCAGATCACTCACGAATCAGCACTCGAATAGCCAGCGGCGGAACACCCGCCGGGAAAATAGCGGGGGAGTTTACCTGAATGCGGCAAACAAGGGGACTCGCGCCGTTCGAGCGGACAAAAAGAAGGGGCGGTCGCCCGCCCCTTCGCTTAGCCACCCAACCCTTATTTGCCCGGTAGCTTGAAGGTGATGAAGCTGGCGCGGCCGTCGCGCACCACGC
This sequence comes from uncultured Pseudomonas sp., assembly GCA_963519325.1. GTDB lineage: Bacteria > Pseudomonadota > Gammaproteobacteria > Pseudomonadales > Pseudomonadaceae > Chryseomonas. The sequence goes on from CAUQPA010000008.1 coordinate 1,182, forward strand.
GCATCGAGATGGAGCGCCCGGCCGGCAGGGCGGAGGTGATCTTCTCGAAGGCGGTGGCCGATTCGATCGGCTGGTTGTTCAGGTGGGTGATGACATCGCCGGGACGCAGACCGATGGCCGCCGCCGGACCGTCGCCGCTGAGCTTGTTGATGACCACGCCACCCTGCAGGTCCATGGTCTTCTTCTGCTCGGCCGTCAGGTCCGCCACGGAGATGCCAAGGCGATTGCTGGCACGGTCGGAGCCGCGCTCGCCACCGGACGCAGCCTGGTCTTCCTTGGGCATATCGCCCACGGTGACACTGAGGTTCTGGCGCTTGCCATCACGGATGATCTCCATGTCGGCCTTGGCACCCGGCTTGAGGTTGCCGATCAGGTGCGGCAGGTCGGCGGATTCCTCGATCTTCTGGCCGTTGACCGAGAGGATGACGTCACCCACCTTGATGCCACTCTTGGCGGCAGGACCGTCGTCCAAGGTCTGAGCCACCAGGGCACCAGCCGGACGGTCCAGGCCGAAGGACTCGGCGAGGTCCTTGTCCACTTCCTGGATGACCACGCCCAGCCAGCCGCGGCTGACCTTGCCTTCGGTCTTCAGCTGGTTGGCCACGTTCATGGCGACGTCGATGGGAATGGCGAAGGACAGCCCCATGAAGCCACCCGAGCGGGTGAAGATCTGCGAGTTGATCCCAACCACCTCGCCCTTGAGGTTGAACAGCGGGCCGCCGGAGTTGCCCGGGTTGATGGCCACGTCGGTCTGGATGAAGGGTACGTAGCTCTCGTTCGGCAGGCTGCGGCCCTTGGCACTGACGATACCGGCGGTGACCGAATGATCGAAGCCGAAGGGCGAGCCGATGGCCAGCACCCACTCACCGACCTTGAGCTGATCGGAGTTGCCCAGCTTGAGGGTCGGCAGGTCCTTGGCATCGATCTTCAGCAGCGCCACGTCGGTACGGGGGTCCGCGCCGATCAGCTTGGCGGTGTGATCGCTGCGGTCGGACAGGCGCACCAGGATCTCGTCGGCATCGGCGACCACATGGTTGTTGGTCAGGATGTAGCCGTCGGGCGAGATGATGAAGCCGGAACCCAACGATTGGGCCTGCTCTTGCTTGCCGCGGGGACTACGCGGCATCTGCGGGATGCTGCGCTCGAAGAATTCGCGGATGCCCGGCGGCAGGCCGTCCAGGTCCGGCATCGCCATGGAGCCCGCACCGCGCCCTTCCGGGATCTTCTGGCGGGTACTGATGTTGACCACCGCTGGCGATGCGGCTTCGACCAGGCCAGTGAAATCCGGCAGGTCGGCCCGGGCCATGGCCGTCAGCCCCATCAGCCAGAGCCCCATCAGGGCAGCCGTATAATGCTTGAAATTGCGCATGCGCATGCAGCTCCACGTTATCCAATGACTAGAACGCATCGTTGGCGACTGGCTCTTACCCTGGGGAAGTGCAGTCAGAGACGATTGGCAGCAGAAATATCACGCCCTTGCTGAACGATAGCTTTCGAAGCATTTTGCTGGTCCGCCGTCTTCCTCGGGACGAAAAAAAACGGCGCCCGGATCGGAAGTCCGGACGCCGCTCTCGAGGTGAAGCCAGCGAATCAACGCTGGGCAGGAGCGTCCTGCTTTTCACCCACAGCCGGTTGCTCGGCCTTGGCCTTGCTGCTCTCCTCGCTGAAGCTGGCCAGTACGGCCGGGCTACGCGCGGGCTGCGGCACGGTCAGCTGGCTCGGCGCCTGCTGGGCCAGGCCCTGGGTGGACACGTCGGACTGGTTGTACATCCGCACACCCGCCAGCACGGCGAAGGTGACGGATGCCGCTACCGCGACGCGACCCAGGCTCGACCAGCGACCCTTGCTGACCTGAGCGGCGACCGGGGCTGCCGGGGCAGCGGCCGCGTCGTCACGCTCCAGCGTGGTGGTCACATCCTTGGCGATATCCAGGAGGGGCATCATGGGTTCGCCGCGGATCACGGCACTAACCATGGCATAACGCGACCAGGTGGCGCGCAGTTCTGGATCCTTGCTGACCTCGGCGATCACACGCCGGGTTTCGAATTCGTCCGCTTCGTTATCCATAACAGCGGACAGGGATTCCAGCAGGGCTTCACGACTCATACGTATTACCTCTCTAAAAGCTGTCGCCGCTGTCTATGCATCACGCAGCAGGGGCTGCAATGCTTTGTCTATCGCTTCCCGAGCTCGGAAAATCCGAGACCGGACCGTTCCCACCGGACACTGCATGACGTTCGCAATGTCTTCGTAGCTGAGACCTTCGAACTCGCGAAGGGTCAGCGCGGTGCGCAGATCTTCCGGGAGCTGCTGGATGGTCCGATGCACGGTGGCCTCGATCTCATCCCGCAAAAGGGACCGCTCTGGGGACTCGATATCCTTTAGAGCATGGTCACCTTCATAAAATTCCGCATCTTCGGCGCTGACGTCGCTGTCCGGTGGACGACGACCCCGGGCAACCAGATGGTTCTTCGCCGTGTTGATGGCGATGCGATAGAGCCAGGTGTAGAAAGCGCTATCACCGCGGAAGTTCCCGAGCGCGCGATAGGCTTTGATAAAAGCCTCCTGGGCGACGTCCTGGGCTTCCTGGGTATCGTGTACGAACCTTACGATCAGACCGAGAATCTTGTGCTGGTACTTGAGCACCAGCAGGTCGAAGGCACGCTTGTCACCACGTTGCACGCGCTCGACCAGTTGTTGATCCTGCTCCTGCGTGGGCAGGGCCTGCTTGCCGTCCTTTGCTTGCAGCTCGTTATCGTCCTTGCTTTCACTGTCGACGCGCGCTGCTAGACTGGGCTGTTGCACGAAAGTTCTCCCCTCCACAGCAGTTGATGAGCGAGCACTGGGTGGCTGCTGATCGCTCCTGGGTATCACTGATTGGCTTTGGCAGACGTCCCACTCTCGGCTAGGCACTCCGGCCGCACGGATGGGCAGTTATCTGTACATAGACCCTGCTGGCAGCCTGCGAGTTCCCTGGCCACTACCATCGGTGGCTATGCCGTCGTCCCCCTTGTTCCTATACTCGCCGCTCCGGTGAGAAGGAAACGACATGGCGCGTCATCTGGAATTCGATGTTCTGGTAATCGGCAGCGGCGCAGCGGGCCTGACCCTCGCCCTCAACCTTCCCGCGACGCTGTCCATCGCGGTACTGAGCAAGGGCGAGCTGGCCCACGGCTCGACCTACTGGGCGCAGGGCGGCGTCGCCGCCGTCCTGGACGAGGGCGATACCGTCGAGGCGCACGTGCAGGATACCCTAGTTGCGGGCGCCGGGCTTTGCGACGAAGAAGCCGTACGCTTCACCGTGGAACACAGCCGCGAAGCCATGCAGTGGCTGATCGACCAGGGCGTGCCCTTCACCCGCGAACAGGGTGCCGGCACCGGTGGCCTGGGCTTCCACCTGACACGTGAGGGCGGGCATAGTCATCGCCGCATCATCCATGCCGCGGACGCCACCGGTATGGCCATCTTCGACACCCTGCTGCGGACCGCCGAAGGTCGCCCCAACATCCAGCTGCTGAGCCAGCGGGTCGCAGTGGACCTGATCACCACGGAAAAGCTCGGCCGACCAGGGGCCCGTTGCCTGGGCGCCTATGTACTCGACCGCACCAGTGGCCAGGTGGACACCTTGCACGCGCGCTTCACCGTGCTGGCCACCGGCGGCGCCAGCAAGGCCTACCTCTATAGCACCAACCAGGACAGCGCCAGCGGCGACGGCATCGCCATGGCCTGGCGCGCCGGCTGCTCGGTGGCCAATCTGGAATTCAACCAGTTCCATCCCACCTGTCTCTACCATCCCCATGCGCGCAGCTTCCTCATCACCGAGGCCCTGCGTGGCGAGGGCGCCGTGCTGCGCCTGCCGGATGGCGAGCGCTTCATGCCGCGCTTCGACGAGCGCGCCGACCTGGCCCCGCGAGACGTGGTGGCGCGCGCCATCGACCATGAGATGAAGCGCCTTGGGATCGACTGCGTATTCCTCGACATCAGCCACAAGCCGGCGGACTTCATCCAGGAACACTTCCCCACGGTCCATGGCCGCTGCCTGGAACTGGGCATCGATATCACCCGCGATCCGATCCCGGTGGTGCCGGCGGCGCACTACACCTGCGGCGGTGTGCGCGTGGATCGACATGGACGCTCGGATCTGGCCGGCCTCTATGCCATCGGCGAGACCAGCTGCACCGGCCTGCACGGCGCCAATCGCATGGCCAGCAACTCGCTGCTGGAATGCTTCGTCTACGCGCGCTCGGCGGCGCTGGACATCCAGGCGCAGCAGGCGCAGGTCGCCATGCCGCGCGACTTGCCCGACTGGGATGCCAGCCAGGTGACCGATTCCGACGAGGACGTGGTGATCGCCCACAACTGGGACGAGCTGCGGCGCTTCATGTGGGATTACGTCGGCATCGTGCGCACCACCAAGCGCCTGGTCCGCGCCAGCCATCGCATCCGCCTGCTGATGGACGAGATCGACGAGTTCTACAGCAACTACAAGGTCAGTCGCGACCTGATCGAATTGCGCAACCTGGCGCAGGTGGCGGAGTTGATCATCGAGAGTGCCCTTGCCCGCCAGGAAAGCCGCGGCCTGCATTTCACCCTCGACTATCCGCAGACCGACAGCGACGCCTGGGACACTATTCTGGCGCCGCGAAACGGCGTGGCGCGAAGCGAAGCCTGACGCGCAGGCGGCGATGGGCATCCGGGGACAGGCTGTCCCGCGCGATGCAGAGGCCACGGCTGCGTCTCTCACCGGGCAGGCGATAGCGCAGTACCACCAGCAGCGGTAGCGCCAGGCTGTCCGGGCGCAACTGGATGGCCTGCCATCCCGCGGCTGGCGACCAGAGCTGCCAGCCTTCGGCACCATGGCGCAGGCGGCGGGGCACCGCCGGATAGTGCTGGCGGAGCTGTCGCTGGCGGACACGCTGCCAGGACCAGAGCAGCAGCAGGGTCAACAGCGCTTTCAGCGACCAGGGGATGGCGGCGAGCCAGAGACAGGTCCCGGCGGCGAAGGCCGCCAGGGCATGCAGCCGCAGGAGCGTCGGCGAGGCACTCCAGCGGCACTCGAAAGGCTCAAGCCGGCTGGACACGGTCCAGGATCATGCGCACGATGAGGCGCAGGTCGGCGTCTTCGGGTTCGCCACGCTGCATGAACCAGTGGAACATGTCCTGATCCTCGCACTCGAGCAGCTTGCGATAGCGCGCCTGGTCTTCGGCACCGAGGGTGGCATAGACCTCCTGGACGAAGGGCACCAGCAACACATCCAGCTCCAGCATGCCGCGACGGCTGTGCCAGTACAATCTCTTGAGTTCGGTAGTTTCGGTACTCATGGGGACTCCTGCGACGATCGACGCAGTATAAGCCCGAAGCGCCCCGCCGCGCAGTGCGCCTGACATTCCCCCCGGGCGGGCCTATGATGGGCGGCTTCACACGACACGGAGCTGCAGCCGCGATGGCCGACTCGCCGTATTTCTGCCGCTTGACCCACGAGGGCGTCCTGGCCATCCGGGGCGTCGACGCGACCAAGTTCCTCCAGGGGCAGGTGACCTGCAACCTCAATTACCTCGCCGACGACCAGGCTGGCCTGGGCGGCCGCTGCACGCCCAAGGGGCGCCTGGTGTCCAGTTTCCGCATCGTCAAGGCGGCCGACGGCTATCTGCTGGCGATGGCCCGGGAACTGGTCGAACCGCTGCTGACCGACCTAAAGAAATATGCGGTCTTCTCCAAGTCGGTATTGACCGACGAAAGCGCCCAATGGCAACGCCTGGGCCTGAGCGCCGCCGGCTTCGCCAGCGCCTACCCCGCCATCGTCCTGGGTGAACAGGCCAATGGAGTAGCGCCCCTCGACGACGGCTTCGCCCTGCGCCTGGAAGATGGCCGCGTGGAAGTCTGGCGCGCCGCGGAGGCGATCGCCCCCGCGTTGCCGGAGATGGGTCTCGACACCTGGTTGCTGGCCCAGGTACGGGCCGGCGTCGGCCAGGTGTTCGGCGCGACCCGCGAGTCGTTCGTCCCGCAGATGATCAATCTGCAGGCGCTGGACGGCGTGAGCTTCAGGAAGGGCTGCTACACCGGCCAGGAAATCGTCGCCCGCATGCAGTATCTCGGCAAGCTCAAGCGGCGCCTCTATCGCCTGGCCGGAAGCGGCACGGCTCCTGCCGTAGGCACGGAGCTGTTCTCGCCGGTGCACGGCAGCAGTGTCGGCGAGGTGGTGCTCGCCGCCCCGGCCGCCGACGGCTGCGAATTCCTGGCCGTGCTGCAGGCCGATGCCGTGGAGGACGGGCGCCTCAGCCTCGGCAGCTCGGACGGGCCAAACTGCCGTTTACTCGATTTGCCCTACTCACTCGATAGCGATCGTGAAATAAAGCGCTGAAGGTTGGGATCGCCTTCCCGTTCTCCACACAGGTATGTCATGACTCCTCTTGCCGAAAAAGTTGTCCAGGATCTTCTGCACGCGATAGACACCGATCGCGTGGTGCTGCCCACCCTGCCGGAGGTGGCACTGAAGGTCAGAGAAGCGGCGGAAGACCCCAACGTGGGCGTCGCCGAGCTGAGCCGGGTGATCGCCCTGGACGCGGCCCTGACGGCGCGCCTGATCAAGGTGGTCAACAGCCCGCTGCTGCGGACCAGCAAGGAGATCACCGACCTGCAGATGGCCGTCGGCCGGCTGGGCATCAACTACACGGCGAACCTGGCCACGGGCCTGGCCATGCAGCAGATGTTCCAGGCCACCAGCGATGCGGTGGATCGCAAGATGCGCGAGGTCTGGAGCCAGGGCACCGAGATCGCCGCCATCAGCCATGCGCTGTGCAAGAAGTACACGCGCCTGATGGCCGACCGCGCCCTGCTCGCCGGCCTGGTGCACCAGATCGGCGTGCTGCCGATCCTGACCTACGCCGAGGAACAGGAAGACCTGCTGGCCAATGCCATCACCCTCGACCAGGTGACGGCGCGGATCCATCCGCAGATCGGCGAACGCATTCTCAAGGTCTGGGATTTCCCCGCCGACATCGCCTGTGTGCCGCGGGAGTACCTGGCACTGGATCGCCAACCGGCGACCGCCGATTACGCCGACATCGTCCAGGTGGCCACCCTGCTGCAGGCGCAGCGCCAGGGCCAGTCGGAGACGTCGGTCCAGACGCTGCCGGCCGCCCTTCGCCTGGGCCTGGACCAGCAGCCGGACCCGGCCAAGGATCCCGCCTTCTGGGACGCGGTGGAACAGTCTCGCAGCCTGCTCGGCTGAATCCGCCCTAGCCTTCCTCGACGGGAAATTCGACCCGCACGCGCAAGCCTCCCAGGGCGCCATCCAGCAACTGGATGCGTGCCCGGTGGGCCGCGCAGATCTCGCCGACGATGGCGAGGCCCAGGCCGGCACCACCGGACTGGGGATCCAGGCGCTGGAAGCGTTCGAACACCCGGGTCCGGGCATTGGCCGGAATCCCGGGGCCGTCATCCTCGACCTCGAGTACCGCGGGTGCCAGTACCCGCACCACGATGTTGCCGCCCGGGGCGCTGTGGGTCAGGGCATTTTCCACCAGATTGCAGAGCAGTTCGTTGAGCAGCGTGGGTTCGCCGATCACCGTGCCCTTGGCGAAGGGTTCGAAGGCCAGGGCGACGCCCTTGGCATGGGCCAGCGGCGCCAGCGCCAGGGCCAGTTCCCGTGCCAGTTCGCTCAGCTCCAGGCGCTCGGCACCGCCTTCGGCGATGGCCTGGGCACCGCTTTCGATCCGCGCCAGGGACAACAGCTGATTGGCCAGCCGCGCCAGCCGGTCGGTGCTGGCGCGCACCTCTTCCAGGGTGGCGTGCCAGGCCTGCGGCTCCTTCTCACGCAAGCCCAGCTCGACCCGGGCCTTGATCGCCGCCAGGGGGGTGCGCAGCTCGTGGGCCGCATTGGCGATGAAGTCGGCCTGGCGCTCGAACAGGCGGCGCAGCCTGAGGGTGAAGCCTTCCAGCGCATGCACCAGCGGCAGCAATTCCTGGGGGGCGCGGACGTCCGGCAGGGGCCGCAGGTCGTCGACGCCGCGCTCCTCCACCGCCTGGCGCAGACGCTCCAAGGGACGCAAGGCAGCGCCGACCGCCATCCAGACCAGCAGGATGGCGCCCAGCCCCATCAGGCCGAGACGGATCAGGGTGTCGGTGAGCAGGCTGCGGGCCACGTCCTCGCGCGCCTCGGCGGTCTCGGCGACGCGGATTTCCGCCATGCCGGTCAGATCCGGCTGGCTGACGGGTTGCGCCAGGCTGACCACGCGGACGTCCTTGCCGCGGTAGGTGCCGTTGTAGAAACGCGCCAGGGCGGGGTATTCGCGGGTCAGGCCGGCATCCGGCGGTGGCGGCGGCAACTCCTCGTAGCCGGAGATCAGCCGCCCGCGCGTATCCAGCACCTGGTAGAAGATGCGGCCGACGTTGTCGTAGGCAAAGTTGTCCAGGGCGATGTAGGGGACATCGGCGCGCAGGGTGCCGTTGCTGGCCGAGAGACCCGCGGCGATGGTGCGGGCCGAAGCCAGCAACGTCCGGTCATAGGCGACGTCGGCCAGGCGGCGGCCATTGAGGTAGGCGGCCAGGCTGCTGATCGCCAGGACCACGGCGAGCAGCACGACCAGGCGCAGCAGCAGGCGGCCGCGCAGGCTGCCGGTCGCACTCACCGCTTCAGCCATGCTGTTCTTCCAGCAGGTAACCCAGACCGCGGAAGGTGACGATGCGCACGGCGCCGGCTTCGAGCTTCTTGCGCAGGCGGTGGACGTAGATCTCGATGGCTTCGGGACTGGCCTCCTCGTCCAGGCCGAACACCTGGGCGGCCAGTTGCTCCTTGCTCATGACCCGCCCGGGCCGGGCGATCAGCGCGGCCAGCACGGCATGCTCGCGCGAGGTCAGCGACAGCGCCTCCTCGCCCAGGGCAAAGCGGGAGGTATTGAGGTCGTAGACCAGCGGCCCGCAGCGCTGCTGGCGGTCGCCGCCCAGCACGCTGCGGCGCAGCAGGGCCTTGACCCGCGCCTCCAGCTCGGTGAGCTCGAAGGGCTTGGCCAGGTAGTCGTCGGCTCCCAGGTTAAGCCCTTGGACCCGGTCCTTGACCTCGCCCCGGGCGGTGAGCATCAGCACCGGCAGGCGATCGCCGCGCTCGCGCAAGCGGGCCAGCACCTCGAAGCCGTCCAGGCGCGGCAGGCCGACATCGAGGATGGCCAGCGCATAGCTTTCGCTCTGCAGGGCCAGGTCTGCGGCGACGCCATCGGTGAGCAGGTCGACGTTGAGCCCGGCACTCTTGAGTGCCTGGGCGACGCTTTCGGCCAGGGGCGGATGGTCTTCGACCAAGAGGATGCGCACGCTGCTTGCTCCCGCGGAAAAATCGGGAGTTTACCGGGATACGGACGGACTGGCCCCAGGCCAGAAGCTCGTATTCGTCGCCTTTCATCGTTGAAAGGCTGTTGAAAGCTTGGTGGTCTAGAGTGAAAGGTAGCGGTCCCAGAACCGCATGATGCTTGCCCAAGCGCCACCCCTGGTTGGCCGACAACAATAACAAGCGGAACGACATCCATGCTCGCCCTCGTGCAGCTTCCCGTGCTCCCCCTTCCGGTTTCCGAACGATCGCCGCCCTGGCGAGCCTGAGCCGTGTCCGCCTGTCAGCTTCTGAAATAACAACAAAAGGAAGACGTCGATGAGCACCACCTTGCGCACCCTCACCCTGACCCTGGCCGCCTCCGTGCTGCTGTCCGCCCAGGCCATGGCCGAACCCAAACGTCCCGAGTGCATCGCCCCGGCCTCGCCCGGTGGTGGCTTCGACCTGACCTGCAAGCTGGCCCAGAGCGGCCTGGTGGAAGCCAAACTGCTGGACAAGCCCATGCGGGTGACCTACATGCCCGGTGGCGTGGGCGCGGTGGCCTACAACACCGTGGTGGCCCAGCGTCCGGCCGATGGCGACACCATCGTCGCCTTCTCCAGCGGCTCGCTGCTGAACCTGGCCCAGGGCAAGTTCGGTCGCTTCGACGAGAAGGCGGTGCGCTGGCTGGCCGCGGTGGGTGCCAGCTATGGCGCCATCGCGGTCAAGGCCGATTCGCCCTACAAGACCCTGGGCGACCTGGTCGAGGCGCTGAAGAAGGACCCGAGCAAGGTGGTGATCGGCTCCGGCGGTACCGTCGGCAGCCAGGACTGGATGCAGACGGCGCTGATCGCCAAGGCCGCCGGGATCAATCCCAAGGACCTGCGCTACGTGGCACTGGAGGGCGGCGGCGAGATCGCCACCGCGCTGCTGGGCGGGCACATCCAGGTCGGCAGCACCGACATCTCCGACTCCATGCCCCATGTCGAGGCCGGCAACATGCGCCTGCTGGCGGTGTTCGCCGAGCAACGTTTCGACGAGCCGGCGATGAAGGACATCCCCACCGCCCGCGAGCAGGGCTACGACATCGTCTGGCCGGTGGTCCGTGGCTTCTACGTCGGCCCGAAGGTCACCGACGAGCAGTACAACTGGTGGAAAGCCAGCTTCGACAAGCTGCTGGCCTCCGACGACTTCGCCAAGTTGCGTGACCAGCGCGAGCTCTTCCCCTTCGCCATGACCGGCTCCGAACTGGACGCCTATGTGCAGAAGGAAGTCGCGCGCTACCGCAGCATGGCCAAGGAATTCGGCCTGATCCAGTAACGCGCCCTGCCGCCCCGGCGCCCATTCAGGGCGCCTTCGAGGATGTCGACATGATCTTCCAACGCGCCTTCATGGCGGTCTGGCTGGTGGCCGGACTCGCCCTGCTGTTCATCGCCCGGGATTACCAGGCGCCCTTCTCCTACGAGCCGGTCGGCCCCCGCGCCTATCCGATGCTGATGTTCGGCCTGATGAGCCTGGGCCTGGCCTACCTGATCATCCGTCCCACGCCGATCGGCGACGGCGAGGACCAGAAGCCGCTGGACGCCTCGTCGCTGCGCAAGGTGGTGGCCTGCTGCGTCATCCTGCTGGGCTACGCCCTGACCTTCCAGCCGCTGGGCTTTCCGCTGAGCGCCTTCATCACCGCCACCCTCTGCGGCCTGCTCTACGGCGGCCGCCTGGTGCCCTGCGCCCTGGTCAGCCTGTTGCTCGCCATCGGCCTCTATGTGCTGTTCGACCGGGTGATGGAAGTCCCCCTACCCCTTGGCGTGCTGGAATTCCTGGAGGGCTGACATGGATACCCTGAACTTTCTCATGCAGGGCTTCGGCGTCGCCCTGACGCCGACCAACCTGATCGTGGCGCTGATCGGCACCCTGATCGGTACCGTGGTGGGCCTGCTGCCGGGTCTCGGCCCGATCAACGGCATCGCCCTGCTGATCCCGGTGGCCTTCGCCCTGGGCCTGCCGCCGGAGACTTCGCTGATCCTGCTCGCCGCCGTCTACCTCGGCTGCGAATACGGCGGGCGGATTTCCTCGATCCTGCTGAACATCCCCGGCGAAGCCGCGACGATGATGACCTGCCTAGACGGCTATCCGCTGGCCCGCCAGGGCCTGGCCGGCGTGGCCCTGTCGCTGTCGGCCTGGAGCTCCTTCATCGGCGCCTTCATCGCCACCTGCGGCATGGTGCTGTTCTCGCCACTGCTGGCCAAGTGGGCGATCGCCTTCGGTCCGGCGGAATACTTCGCGCTGATGGCCCTGGCCATTCTCAGCCTCTCCGGCATGGCCGCCGAGAAACCGGTCAAGACCCTGGTTGCCGCGCTCTTCGGCCTGGCCATCGCCTCCGTGGGCATCGACGCCAACAGCGGCGTCTATCGCTTCACCTTCGACAACGTGCACCTGGCCGATGGCATCGACTTCGTGATCCTGGTGCTGGGCCTATTCTCGGTGAGCGAGCTGCTCCTGCTGTTGGAACAGACCCATCATGGCCAGGTGGCGGTCAAGGCCACCGGACGCATGCTGTTCAATGTGCGCGAAGCGCGCAGCGTGTTCATGGTCAACCTGCGCAGTTCGGTGAGCGGCTTCATCATCGGCGTGCTGCCGGGCGCCGGCGCGACCCTGGCCAGTGCCCTGGCCTACACCACCGAGAAGCGCATGGCCGGTGCCGATGGCAAGTTCGGCAAGGGTGACCTGCGCGGCCTGGCGGCGCCGGAAACCGCTATCGGCGCGGCGGTGTGCGGCAACATGATCCCCATGCTCACCCTGGGCATCCCCGGCTCGGGTACCACCGCGGTGATGATCGGCGCCCTGACCCTCTACAACATTACCCCCGGCCCGCTGCTGTTCCAGAACGAGCCGAACCTGGTGTGGGGGCTGATCGCCTCGCTGTTCATCGCCAACGTGATGCTGCTGATCCTCAACGTGCCCATGGTGAAGATGTTCACCAAGATCCTCGATGTCCCGAACTGGTCGCTGGCACCGGCCATCGCCATCATCACCGGCATCGGCGTCTATGCGGTGCACGCCACCACCTTCGACCTGGTGCTGATGGTCTGCGTGGGCATCTTCGGCTACATCATGCGCAAGCTGGACTTCCCGCTGTCGCCGCTGCTGCTGGGCTTCATCCTCGGTGAGCTGATGGAGACCAGCCTGAGACGCGCCCTGTCGATCTCCAACGGCGAGGTGGGCATCCTCTGGCAGAGCGGCATCAGCCAGGCCATCTGGATCGTCTGCATCCTGATGGTGGCCCTGCCCTTCTACCGTTCCTGGCGCAAGCGTCGCGCGCCCAAGGCCGCGACCGTCTGACCCAGCGGCAGCTCAAGCCCGCGGCCGGAGTCCTTCCGCCCGCGGGCTTTTTCGTTCAGAGCGGCTGTCAGGCGGGTGCGAGCGGCGCGCAGGAGCCGCATCGAGAGCACTGCACGCGCCCGTCTGGCGGACGCGCAGTAGGTTTGTCAGCTGCGCTAGGAGGACTTGAAGCTCTTCTTCGGATAGATGTCGTAGCGGCTGGACTTGCCCTCTAGCACATAGCCGGGCTTCACCCCGTCGATGACCGGTGCCTTGCGCGGGCGCTTGACCACCACGCGGTGGGTAGCGCGGGCCAGCGCCGCGGCGAGCAGCGCCGGAGCGTCCAGGTCGTCGCCCACCAGCGGCCGGAACAGGCGCATTTCCTTCTTCACCAGGGCGCTCTTGTCGCGATGGGGGAACATGGGGTCCAGGTAGATCACCTCGGGCGCCTCGCCTTCCCCGCCCTGCAGATAGGCGGTGGAATCGGCCTGCACCAGGCTCATCAGGGCGACGATGCCAGCTGCCTCGGGGTCCCGCGCCGCGCGCGCCAGGCCGTCTTCGAGCAGGGCGGCGATCAGGGGCTGGCGCTCTACCAGGGTCACCTGGCAGCCGAGGGTGGCCAGCACGAAGGCGTCGCGCCCCAGGCCGGCGGTGGCATCGAGGATCCGCGGCCGGACGCCCGGACCCACACCCACCGCCTTGGCGATCATCTGCCCGGCACCGCCGCCGAACTTGCGCCGGTGCGCCGCCGCGCCCTCGACGAAATCCACCCGTACCGGACCAGGCGCGTCCGGACCGCGCTGGACCAGTTGCAGGCCCTGGGCACCGACCTGCACCGCGAAGTCTTCGGCGGTGGCCGTGCCCAGGGGCAGGCCCAGGCGCGTTGGCCAGGCGGCCGCGGCCTCGCTGAGGGCCGGTTCCAGGGCTTCGACGATGAGCGAGGGGCTGAGGGTGGACATGGGCGACTCGATGGCGGAAAGACCCGTCATTCTACCGGCAGACGCGAAAGCCACCCATGTCGACGTGGAAATGATCGCGATGCGCGGCGTTGTAATCCGGCCCCAGGGTGGTGTTGAAGGAGCGGCAGGCGCCCTCGCGCACCTGCCGTAGGAAGCGCTGCGCCTGGGCATCGCCGTTCCAGTCCCGGGCCACGCTGATGCGGCGGCCGTCGGCCAGGCGCAGGGCGGCGATGTCCAGGGCATTGGCGCTGGCGTGCTGGCTCCGCCGCCCGGTGGCCCGGCCATAGACATTGCGACAGGCGAAGCTGCCGTAGTGCTCCACCTCGGCCACCCGTTGCCCATAGACCGCCTCGGCAGCCGGTTGCAGTGCCTGCCGCTCGAACAGGGCGAAACTCACCGCCAGCGGGCAGCTGGCGAGGAAACTACCGCTCAGCCGTACGCCTTCACCGCGCTGAATGCGTACCGCGCGCTCCAGCGGGCAGTCGGCCGACCCCGGATTACCCCGGAGTTCGCGATAGCTGAGCGCCGAGGTAGCCAGCGAGGCCGCGCAATAATCGGCATCCGCCTGCAGGCGCCAGAGCTTGAGGCGGGTGACGGCATTGGTGGGTGCCTGGATATCCAGGGGCGCCCAGGGATTGTATGCCGGCGGGATGCGCAGCCAGCCCTGGTCGAAAGCGGTATGCAGACCACTGTAAAACAGGATGACGAGACCGAGCAGGTGTCTGGCTTTCATGCGGCGCGCCGGAGGGGATTCACGAAGCGGAGTCTCCATCAGACCGGAGCGGGCCGCGGGAATGCCGGTGAAAACGTCGCCAAACGTATCGCACCGGCAGGTACTGACTAGAGCAGGCCGAGTTGCTCGGTGTCGGCGGTACTCAGCTCGGGCAGCGCCGGCAGGCCGGGCAGTCGCTCGCGCAGCTGGGCGTGGAATCTCAGGGCTAGCTCGGGCGCCTGACGATTGTCCGGGGTATGCAGGAAGACATAGGGCACCTTGCCTGCCTCGATCCAGTCGGCCACCCGGGTGATCCACTTGGCCAGGTAGTAGTCGTTGGCGGCCAGCTCCAGGCGACCGATGAAGCGCACCTGGGGATGGGCGCTGAAGGCCAGGGCACGGGCCGGTACCCTTGGCTTCTTGGCCTGCGCCAGGCGTACCGCGGGCTCGCTGGGGTCGGCGCTGAACAAGGCCGCCGAATCCAGGCCGACGCGCTCCACGCCCAGCTCCAGGAGCAGTCGATTCAGCGCCCGCTCGGTCTCGCCCTTGTCGAAGAAGGCCAGGTGGCGAACCTCCACCGCCAGGGCGCAACGGGGCGCCATGGCGGTGAGGAACACCCGCAGCTCATCCAGGCGTTCCGGACCGAAACCGGCGGGCAGCTGCAGCCATAGCGGACTGGCGCGCTCGCCTAGGGGCGCGAGCAGTTCGAGGAAGGTCCGGGCGCTGGCCAGCTGCACCCGCAGGTCGTCGGCGTGGCTGATGTCACGGGGAAACTTGGCGCAGAAGCGAAAGCCGGCCGGCATCAGCTCGGCCCAGCGGCGGATGGTGTCGGCTGACGGCCAGGCATAGAAGGTGGTATTACCTTCCACGGCGTTGAACACCTGGGCATAGCGCGGCAGGAAGTCGGTGGGCCGCAGGCCGTGGTAGAGGCTCTCGCGCCAGGCGTTGTCGTTCCAGGAAGGACAGCCAAGGAAATACGGCAGCATCAGGCGTAGAGGTCGAGACCCACGACGCTGGAGGAGCCTTCGGGCTCGGCGCCGAAGGTGGCGGTGCTGCCATAGCTGGCCAGGGCCTGCTGGGCACGGGCGCTGAGCTGACTGGCGAAGCGGCCCTGCCGCTCGCTGAGCACCAGGCCATTGTCGCCCGCGTGGCCGGTATCGGTCGCCGTGGTCGCTTCGACCCGGCGTACCGGGGGCTGGGCAGTGGTACCCGCCTCCTTGGCGACGGCGTTCTGGCGGGCGTCCTCATCCTTCGCCACCTCGCGTACGGGCGTGACCGCGCGCGAGGAACGATTCAGGGGATAGGCGGAGGAGGAATAGCCGCTGTCGATGCGCATGGGCGGGTCCCGAACGGATGACGCTACTCTATGTAGGGTCGAAGGCGATGACAATCAAGGGCCGGACGCCCGTCACGACAGGCGGACGAGCGGCGTTCAGTTATTGGACGCCCGACCGGCACCCTCGGTTTCCGCGCCCTCAGCGCGACTGCTTGGGAGTGGCGACCCGGTCACGCAGATAGACGGGTTGCGCCGCTTCGGACTCCGCTGCCACGGCTTCGCCACGCTGCCAGGCAGCGGCAGCCAGGACGGCCAGGTCCTGGGCATGGGGCAACAGGCTGGCATCCGTCTCCGCCAGCGGTAAGGCCATGCGCCCGATGTAGCCCCAGCCGGTGCCGGCACCGAACCAGTCGCCGGTGGCACCTGCGGGCAGGGCGATGGCCTCGGGCGCCAGCACGGCTTCCATGCCCGCCAGCACCATGGCCGTGCCGTCCAGGCGATAGCAGCCCCAGTAGACTTCATCCATGCGCGCATCGATGGCGGCGGCCACCTGGGTCACGCCTCGTTCGCGCCAGGCGCGCTGGGCGATGATCGCCAGATTGGACACCGGCAGCACCGGTCGCTCTAGCCCGAAGGCCAGGCCCTGGACCACGCCGATGGCGATGCGTACCCCGGTGAAGGCGCCGGGGCCGCGGCCGAAGGCGATGGCGTCCACCTGAGCCAGGCTCAGGCCGGTCTCGGCGAGCAGCTCCTGCACCATGGGCAGGACCCGTTGGGCATGCAGGCGCGGGGCGATCTCGTAGCGATGGATGATCTCGTCGCCCAGGTGCAAGGCGACCGAGCAGGCTTCGGTGGCGGTGTCGAGGGCGAGCAGGATGGACATGGGGCGAATCCGCAACGGCTGGGATGGCCGCGCATTCTAGAGCAAGACGGGACGCGAGGGGACCCGCCCATCGGTCACGACGCCAGGACGGCGCCTTGACCGGACCGCCTGCAGGCACAGGCGGCCTTGACCAACTTTTAGCTCAGGGCTTGCAGCACCTTGGCGGTGATGGCATCCACCGAACCCACGCCCTCGATGCGGCTGCACTTGGGGGTGCCCTGGGCAGCGCCGAGCTTCTGGTAGAAGTCCACCAGCGGCTTGGTCTGGGAATGATAGAGGTCCAGGCGCTTGCGAATGGTAGCTTCACGATCGTCCTCGCGCTGCACCAGCGGCTCGCCAGTCAGGTCATCGGTGTCGGCGACCTTCGGCGGGTTGTGCTGGACGTGATAGACACGGCCCGAACCCGGGTGCACGCGGCGACCGGACAGACGCTGGACGATTTCCTCGTCATCAACGGCGATTTCCAGCACATGGTCGATCTTCACGCCGGCGGCTTCGAGGGCCTCGGCCTGGGGAATGGTGCGCGGGAAGCCATCGAAGAGGAAACCCTGGGCACAGTCGGCGTCCAGGATGCGCTCGCTGATCAGGGCGATGATGATCTCGTCGGAGACCAGGCCGCCATTGTCCATGATGTCCTTGACCTGCAGGCCCAGGGGCGTGCCGGCCTTGACCGCGGCCCGCAGCATGTCGCCGGTGGATACCTGCGGAATGCCGAATTTTTCAGTGATGAACCGGGCCTGAGTACCTTTGCCGGCACCGGGCGCTCCCAGCAGGATTACGCGCATCTGTTGCTCCTTAGAATGGTCTCGGACTGGCAGCCCGCGCAGGGCGCTGTCGCGATGATTGTTGTCGACGACACGAGACGGCCAAAGGGACCAACCATACACAGCGCCCCCTGGCCGCACAAGTTACCAAGCGTCGCAGGTGCCGGGCCCGTCCAGACGACCTTGGGCCCCGGCAAAAGCGACGGTCTGTTCAACCGGTATTGCGCAGTCCTGCGGCGATCCCGGCCACGCTCACCAGCAGCGCCTGATCGAGCGCCGCCGGCTGACTTTCGCCCGCCGCCCGCGCCCGGGCCAGCAGTTCGATCTGCAGCAGGTGCAGCGGATCGAGATAGGTGTTGCGCACGGTGATGAACACCAGGGTGTCCCGGTGGTGTTCGAGCAGCTCCTGCTGGCCGGTCAGGCGCAGCACCGCGACGCCGGCCTGGCGTAGTCGCTCGCGCAGCTGGCTGCCGAGCACCTGCAGCTCGGCGTCCACCAGGCGCTCGTCGTACAGCCGCGCCAGCTCGGCCTCGGCCTTGGCCAGCACCATCTCCAGCATGTCAATGCGGGTCTGGAAGAACGGCCAGCGCTCGCGCATCTCGCGCAGCAGCGGCGACTCGCCACGCCGCTCGGCCTGCTCCAGCGCCGCCTCCCAGCCAAGCCAGGCGGGCAGCATCAGGCGGGTCTGGGTCCAGGCGAAGATCCAGGGAATCGCCCTGAGGCTTTCCACGCCGCCCTCGCGACGCTTGGCCGGCCGACTACCCAGGGGCAGTCGGCCCAGCTCCAGCTCCGGCGTGGCCTGGCGGAAATAGCTGACGAAATGCGGATCTTCGCGCACCACGCCGCGATAGGCCTGGAGGCTGTCGCGGGCCAGGCGATCCATCTGCTCGCGCCAGGCCGGTTCGGGCGCCGGTGGCGGCAGCAGGGTGGCCTCTAGCACCGCGCCCAGGTAGAGCGCCAGATTCTGCTCGGCGATGGCCGGCTGGCCGAACTTGAAGCGGATCATCTCGCCCTGCTCGGTGGTGCGGAAGCGCCCGGCCACCGAGCCCGGCGGTTGCGAGAGGATGGCCGCGTGGGCCGGGCCGCCGCCACGTCCCACGGTACCGCCGCGGCCATGGAACAGCAGCAGCTCGACGCCGCGGCTGGCGCAGATCTCCACCAGCGCCTCCTGGGCCCGGTACTGGGCCCAGGCCGCCGCCAGGGTACCGGCGTCCTTGGCCGAATCCGAATAGCCGATCATGACCTCCTGGGGGCCGGCCAGGCGTTCGCCATAGTCGGGCAGGTCCAGCAGGCTGGCGATGGCGGTGCCGGCGTGATCCAGGTCGTCGAGCGTCTCGAACAGCGGCACCACGCGCATGGGCTGGCGGACGCCACATTCGCGCAGCAGCAGCTGCACGGCGAGGACATCGGACGCCGCGCCGGCCATGGAGATGACATAGGAGCCCAGGGCATCGGGCGGCGAGGCGGCGATCACCCGGCAGGTGGCGAGCACCTCCTGGGTATCGGCCGCCAGCTCGGCGTCCAGTGGCAACAGGGGGCGCCGGCTGTTCAGTTCGCCGCGCAGGAATTCCAGGCGCTGCTCCTCGCTCCAGGCAGCATAGTCGCCCAGGTTCAGGTAGCGGCAGATGTCGGCCAGGGCCGCGGCATGCCGCGCGGCGTCCTGGCGGATGTCCAGGCGCACCAGATAGAGGCCGAAGGTGCGCGCGCGGCGCAGGGTATCGAGCAGGGAGCCGTCGGCGATGACACCCAGTCCACAGTGCTGCAGGGAGTCATAGCATAGCTGCAGTGGCGCGATCAGCTCGGCGTTGTCGCTGAGGATATGACGGGCGCCGGCATGGGGATCGGTGATGGCGTGGGCCGCCCAGCTGCGGGTGATCTGCAGCCGCTCGCGCAGCACCTTGAGCACCTTGCGATAGGGTTCGGGGTGATCGCCGGCCTGTTCGCGCAAGGCCGGACTCGCCGCCTGCATGGACAGCTCGGCGGCCAGGCGGTCGACATCGCGCAGGTAGAGATCGGCGGCCATCCAGCGCGCCAGCAGGAGCACCTCGCGGGTGATGGCGGCGGTGACATTGGGGTTGCCGTCGCGGTCGCCGCCCATCCAGGAGGAGAAGCGCACCGGGGCCGCCGTCAGCGGCAGGCGCTGGCCGGTGCGCTCCTGCAGGCAATCGTCCAGCTTGCGCAGCAGGCTGGGTATCGCCTGCCAGAGCGAATTCTCGATCACCGCGAAGCCCCACTTGGCTTCGTCCACCGGCGTCGGCCGCTGGCGGCGGATTTCCTCGGTGTGCCAGGCCTCGGCGATGAGCCGCCGCAGCCGGGCCTCGATAGCGGCCACCTCGGTGGACGTCAGATCGCGATGATCGAGCGCCGCCAGTTGCGCGCTGATCTCGTCGTATTTCTGGATCAGGGTCCGCCGCGACACCTCGGTCGGGTGGGCGGTCAGCACCAGGTCGATGTCCAACGCCGCCACCCGCCCGGCCAGCTCGGCCCCGGAGTGCCCGGCCGTGCCCAGGCGCTCCAGCAACTCGGGCAGCACCTGTTGCTCGAAAGGCGGCGGCTCGTCTTCGGTGCGCCGCCGGACGCGGTGATATTCCTCGGCGATGTTGGCCAGGTTGAGGAAATGGCTGAAGGCCCGGGCGACCGGCAGCAGCTCGTCCTCGGCCAGGGTATCCAGGGTGTCGCCGAGCTGGCGCGCCCCTTCCGCGGAACCGCCACGCGCCGCCTTGGCGCCCTTGCGGATCCGCTCGATCTTGTCGAGAAAGGCTGCGCCATGCTGGTCGGCGATGGTCTGCCCCAGCAGATCACCCAGCAACCGCACCTGCTCGCGCAGACGAACGTCGATTTCCACCATTTCGTGCTCCTCGAAAGTACCGGTTCGGACCTCAGGGCCACCACTGCGGTCTAGCGCAGAGGACAGCACCCTACTGCCCTGGTTGCAAGCCCCCGGCCCTTGCAGGGTGCCCAGGCTTGCTCGACCTGAATATCCGACCTTTGCCTAAGCCACGGGAGATCCCCATGAAGATTCGCGAACTCGCTCACCAATGGGAGCAGCAGGCCACCACCCCCAGCACCACGCGCAGCTACCGCCTCGACCTGGAGCTGGAAACCGCGGCCCGACTCGAGGCGCTGCGCGAGCTCTATCCCCAGCGTACCCCCGAAGCCCTGCTGAGCGAATTGCTGGCGGCAGCCTTCGAGGAACTGGAGGCCAGCTTTCCCTACGTCAAGGGCGACGAGGTGGTGGCCACCGATGAGCTCGGCGACCCACTGTATGCGGACGCCGGAACGACCCCGCGCTTTCTCGAACTGGCGCGCAAGCACCTGCACCGCCTGCAGACGGAAGCGGGCGCCTAGCCGCTCACCTGCACCTTTACCTACAGGGCTACCGCTCTGCGAAGGGCCTTGGCGCCAGGGCGAAATTCGATAGCCAGTGAACATTTTTGGCGGATGAGCGGTCACAGGATCAGACCGCAGCGCTGGACGAGGGCTGTCTGACAGCACCCGCCCATGGACCTTGAAGGAACGGGCAGGGCTTGCCTCCACGTGCGGCTTTCAATGACCAGGCGCCCGCCTCGCCCATGCCGGCGGCGCGCTTTTCGGATCAACAACGGAGCTTGAATCCATGAAGAGTGCCACTGCCCAAACGTCCTTCTCCAAAGCCTGCACCCTGAAACTTGCAGCCCTCGCCCTGGGCAGCTCGCTGCTGCTGGCCGGTTGCGCCGGCAACCCGCCGACCGCCCAGATGGCCGTGACCCAGTCCGCCGTCAACGAGGCCGTCAGCTCCGGTGGCAACCAGTTCGCGCCCATCGAGACCAAGTCGGCCCAGGACAAGTGGACCCAGGCGCAGACCGCCCTCTCCAACGAGAAGTACGCCGAAGCCAAGCAACTGGCCGAACAGGCCGAGTGGGATGCCCGCCTGGCCACCCGCAAAACCCAGGCCGCCAAGGCCGAAGCCGCGCTCAAGGATGCCCAGAACAGCATCCAGCAGATCCGCGAGGAAGGTCAGATCAACCTGCAGCTCCAGCAGAATCTGCAGAAGAAGGTCCAGCAGTAACAGACCCGCTCCTTCTTACCTTCACGAATTCAAAGGATGACCACCATGCGTAAACATATTCTGATCCCTGCCGTGTCGCTGCTCAGCCTGGCCCTGGCCGCCTGCTCCACGCCGCCCAACCCCAACCTGGAACAGGCCAAGTCCGACTATTCGGCGCTGGAATCCCAGCCGCAGGCCGCCCAGCTGGCCGCCCTGGAGACCAAGGACGCCGGTGCCTGGCTGCAGAAGACCGAGAAGGCCTACAAGGACGGTGAGAACGAGAAGACCGTCGACCAGCTGGCCTACCTGACCAACCAGCGCATCCAGACGGCCATGCAGACCATCAAGCTGCGCATGACCGAAGCCCAGATGCAGAACGTCGACGCCGAGCGCACCCAGGCCCGCCTGGACGCCCGTACCGCCCAGCTCAAGCAGCTGCAGGACGCCCTGCAGGCCAAGCAGACCGACCGTGGCACCGTGGTGACCTTCGGCAACGTGCTGTTCGACTTCAACAAGGCCGAACTCAAGCCCCAGGGCTATGCCAACGCCCAGAAGCTGGCTGACTACCTGAAGCAGAATCCCGAGCGCAAGGTGATCGTCGAAGGCTACACCGACAGCGTCGGTGGCGATGCCTACAACCAGCAGCTTTCCGAGCGTCGCGCCCAGGCCATCCAGACCGCGCTGATCAGCGCCGGCGTGGAGCCCAGCCGCATCCAGACCCGCGGCTACGGCAAGGCCTTCCCGGTGGCCAGCAACAGCAACGCCTCCGATCGCGCCCTGAACCGTCGGGTGGAAGTGACCATCTCCAACGACGCCAACCCGGTCGCCCCGCGCATGTAATGACTGCCTAGCGCACTAAGAAAGACCCCGCCTCGGCGGGGTCTTTTTTGGCTGGCCGAGCGGCTAGCGACGCTTGCCGCCCAACAGCGAACCCAACAATCCCCGCACCAGCTGGCGCCCCAGCTGGTTGGCCGCCTGGCGCGCGGCGGTCTTGAGCGCCTGGCCCGCCAGTTCGCCGACCAGATCGCCCAGGGCGCCGCCCTGCCCCTGCTTTGCCGGCGCAGGCGCCTCTTCGGGTACCCGCGCGGCCTGACGATCACGCAGGATCTCGTAGGCCGACTCCCGATCCACCGGCCGGTCATAACGCCCCGCCTGGGGTGACTGACGAATCAGCGCCTGGCGCTCGGCCTCGCTCAGCGGGCCGACCCGCGATTGCGGTGGCGCTATGGCCACGCGTTCGACCATGGCCGGGGTGCCCTTGTCCTCAAGGCTACCCACCAGGGCTTCGCCGATGCCCAGCTCGGTCAACACCTCCAGGCTGTCGAAGGCCGGATTGGGGCGGAAGCCGTCGGCCACCGCGCGCAGGGCCTTCTGCTCCTTGGCGGTGAAGGCGCGTAGGCCGTGCTGGATACGCAGGCCCAGCTGGGCCAGGATGGCGTCCGGCAGGTCAGCGGGCGACTGGGTGACGAAGTAGACGCCGACGCCCTTGGAACGGATCAGCCGCACCACCTGCTCCAGGCGATCACGCAGCGCCTTGGGCGTATCACCGAAGAGCAGATGGGCCTCGTCGAAGAACAGCGCCAGCACGGGTTTGTCGGCATCGCCCTGCTCGGGCAATTGCTCGAAGAGCTCGGCCAGCAGCCAGATCAGGAAGGTGGCATAGACCTTGGGCGCCTCGTGCACCAGGCGGCTGGCGTCGAGCAGATGGATGCGCCCGCGGCCATCGGCCTCAGGGCGCAGCACGTCTTCCAGCTGCAGCGCCGGCTCGCCGAAGAAGGCCTCGGCGCCCTGCTGCTCCAGGGTGGCCAGGCGCCGCAGCAGTGCCTGGGCCGAGGCACCGGTGAACAGGGCGCGGTCTTCGCCGAGGGCTTCGGGTTGCTCGCGCAGGTGATTGAGAACGGCCTTGAGATCCTTGAGATCGAGCAGCAGCAGGCCTTCACGGTCGGCCAGCTTGAAGGCGGCATGCAGGGCGGCCTGCTGGCTGTCGGTCAATTCCAGCAAGTTGCCCAACAGCAGCGGGCCCATCTCGCTCAGGGTGGTCCGCAATGGATGGCCGCTCCGGCCGTCGACGTCCCAGAGGGTGACCGGATAGGCCTGGGGCTGGTGCGGCAGGCCCTGGGCGGCGATCCGCTCGGCCAGCTTGCCCTGGGGCGCGCCAGGGGCACCCAGGCCGCAGAGATCACCCTTGATATCGGCGGCGAACACCGCGACCCCGGCATCGCTGAAGGCTTCGGCGAGGCGCTGCAGGGTCACGGTCTTGCCGGTGCCCGTGGCGCCGGCGATCAGGCCATGGCGGTTGGCCAACTTGAGTGGATGACCGAGGGGTTGACCATCGGTGCGGGTACCAAGGATCAGGTCGGGCGTCGAAGGCATGGCGCAGCTCCATAGCGGTTCTGCGCCCAGCTTAACCTGAGTGCCGCCAGCGGTCAGGTACGGTTGCGGATCCGCTCGACGATGGCGGTGGTGGAGCTGTTCTCCACCAGGCCGAGGATGCGCACCTCGCCGCCGTAGCCCTGCACGATCTGGGCGCCGACCACCTCTTCGACGCTCTTGTAGTCGCCACCCTTGACCAGCACGTCGGGGCGCACCTGCTCCAGCAGCCGCTCCGGGGTGTTCTCGCTGAAGGGAATGACCCAGTCCACCGCGCCGAGACCGGCCAAGACCGCCATGCGCCGGTCGACGCTGTTGATCGGCCGACCCGGGCCCTTGAGGCGGGTGACCGAGGCGTCGTCGTTGACCGCCACGATCAGGCGATCGCCCTGGGCGCGCGCCTGCTCCAGGTAGGTCACATGACCGGCGTGGAGGATGTCGAAGCAGCCGTTGGTGAAGACGATCTTCTCGCCATGGGCGCGGGCGTCCTCGATGGCCAGTTGCAGTTGCTCCAGGGTCAGGACGCCACGCTCGGAGCCTTCCGAGCGCTGCACCGCGCGGCGCAGCTCGGGGGCGCTGATGGCGGCGGTACCCAGCTTGCCGACCACGATGCCGGCGGCCAGGTTGGCCAGGGCCACGGCCTGGGGCAATTCCTCGCCGGCCGCCAGGGCGGCGGCCAGGGTGGAAATCACGGTGTCGCCGGCGCCGGTGACGTCGAACACCTCGCGGGCGCGGGCCGGCAGGTGCAGCGCCGCCTGGCCGGGCCGCAGCAGGGTCATGCCGTGCTCGCCGCGGGTCACCAGCAAGGCGCCCAGGTCCAGGCGCGCCATCAGCTCGCTGCCCTTGGCCACCAGCTCGGCGTCGTCGGCGCAGACGCCAACGATGGCTTCGAATTCGGACAGGTTCGGGGTGATCAGGCTGGCGCCCCGGTAGATGGAGAAATCCTTGCCCTTGGGATCGGCCAGCACCGGGATGTTGCGCGCCCGGGCCAGCTGGATCAGCGCCTGGTGGTTCTTCAGCGCGCCCTTGCCGTAGTCCGAGAGCACCAGCACCTTGACCCCGGCCAGCATGGCGGCGGTGTCCGAAGCCAGCGCCTGGGCGTCGGTGTCGAAGGGTTCCTCGAAGTCGACGCGGATCAGTTGCTGGTGACGACTCATGATGCGCAGCTTGACGATGGTCGGTTGCTGGGCGATGCGCTGGAAGCGCACCTGCACATGGGCGGCTCTCAGGCTGTCGGTCAGGGCATCGGCGGCCTCGTCCTGGCCGGTGACGCCGACCAGGTAGGCCGGCGCGCCAAGGGCGGCGATGTTGAGGGCGACGTTGGCCGCGCCACCGGGACGATCCTCGTGCTGGTCGACCCGCACCACGGGTACCGGCGCCTCGGGGGAGATCCGCGAGGTGGTGCCGTGCCAGTAGCGGTCGAGCATCACGTCGCCAACCACCAGGACCGGCGCGAGATCGAAGCGAGGCATGGTCAGCTTCATAGGGACAGGCTCCAAAGCGCGAAAATGGCGGCGATCATAGCATAGGGGCCAAGGCGCCCCGGAAGCGCCTGCCAGCGGGAAAGGCCAGGCTCAGAGCCCGTTCATAATCTCGCGAGCTGGAGCCAAACAAGGCGCAACGACCAACGGGAGTAACAGCCAAGGGCTGGCCCGAAGGGTGAGCGCTAGCGAATCAAAGGCCTGAGGAAGCGGATCGAACTCGCGCTCGACCGGGCTCGCGCACGAGTTTACGAGCGGTAAATGAGCATGGCGACGGGGCCGCCCAGGCCGGGCTGGCGACCAGGGCCTTTTCAACGCCGTTTGGCCGACGCGCAGCAGCTTATGAATAGGCTCTCAGGGCCGGCGATTGATCCAGAACAGCTCGTGACGCCGCACCGCCTTGCGGAAGAACTCGTCTTCCCCGGTGCGCGGCCAGCGGCGCCCGGCCAGTAGCCACTGGATGGCACGGCGCAGGCGCTTCTTGGCCGGCAACGGCACCAGCAGGTCGTGCTGCAGGCCCAGGGCCATGGCCTTGTCCAGCCGGCGCTCCGGCGTCAGCAGCGGACTCCAGGGCACCAGGGGCGTGGGTGTCTCGATGGCCGGTGGCAAGGCGATACCGCCCTCGGCCGGGCCCATGGGCCAGCGGTCGTTGTCGTGCAGGTGGTTGGCATAGAGCAGCTCGAGCTCGGGCTGCCAGTCGCTCGCGGCCATGGCCTCGCGCAGGGCCTGGGTGCTGGCGACGTGATCGGCGTGGGGATCGATCTCGGGATGCGGCAGCACCACCACCTCGGGACGGAAATGCTCCAGCAGCGCCACCAAATCGGCCACCAGGTTGCGCCAGCTGGGGATGCCGTCGGCATCCCCGGGCAAGTCGAAGGCGTTATAGCGGCGCGCGCTGCGAATATCGCCTTCGCCGGATTCGCGGGAACCGCAGGCTCGATCCGGTGCCTGGCGCATGGCCGGCAATTGCAGGCAGTAATAACCCAGCTGGAAGCAACGCTCCGGTAGCACCCCACCCCACAGCGGGGTGACCAGGCTGTCCCAGGTGCGCAGCCGGCCCTTGAGCCGGGCCGCCGCCTGGCGATCGAGACCCAGGCGCTGGTAGTGTCCGGCCTCGATCTCGCCTTGGGTCAGGGTGACGA
>CAUQPA010000009.1:0-27136 GCA_963519325.1 uncultured Pseudomonas sp.
GGGCTATGGCAACTCAGGCGCGGCCAGTGCCGGAAACGGGGCTCCCGTTTCCGGCATGGGTCAACTGTTCATGCAGTTGCAACAGATGCAGGACGACATCGCTCGCCTGCGTGGCCAGGTCGAGGTTCAGGAAAACGAGATCCGCCAGCTCAAGCAGGAAGGATTGGATCGTTACCAGGATCTGGATGGCCGTATCTCCCAGCTTTCTTCCGCTCCGGCCGGTGCCGGTACTGGAGCGGCTGCAGGTGCCGCCCAAGGGGGCGCCATCGCGGCCAACAATGCGCCGACTCCGCCCGCTGCGGCCGGAGCGCCGGCAGCCAGTAGCGAACCGGGTGATCCGGCGAAGGAAAAGCTGTACTACGACGCTGCCTTCGACTTGATCAAAGCCAAGGATTTCGACAAGGCCAGCCAGGCGTTCAACGCCTTCCTGCGCAAGTATCCCAACAGCCAGTACGCCGGCAATGCTCAGTACTGGTTGGGCGAGGTGAATCTGGCCAAGGGCGACCTGCAAGCCGCCGGCCAGGCGTTCGCCAAGGTCAGCCAAGCCTATCCCACCAGCAACAAGGTGCCGGATTCGCTGTACAAATTGGGTGGGGTCGAGCAGAAGCTCGGTCGTACCGATCGGGCCAAGGGCATGTACCAGCAGGTCATCAGCCAGTATCCCGGAACCTCCGCTGCGCAGCTGGCGCAGCGGGATCTGAAAAGCCTGCCCTAGCGCAGGCTTTTTTCTTCTATCTACCGCAACGGAGGCGGATGGCCTGTTCAGCCGTCACGCCCGTGGCTTCCATGCAAAAAGATACCCTACGCCTTACCGAAATCTTCTATTCGCTCCAGGGCGAAGCCCGCACTGCCGGTCTCGCCACCGTCTTCGTTCGCCTCACCGGCTGCCCTTTGCGCTGCCAGTATTGCGACACGGCCTATGCCTTCACTGGCGGCGAGATCCACCACCTCGATGCCATCCTGGAGCAGGTAGCGAGCTATCGGCCGCGCCACATCTGCGTGACCGGCGGCGAGCCGCTGGCCCAGCCCAACTGCCTCGTGCTGCTGGAGCGCTTGTGCGATGCCGGCTACGAGGTGTCGCTGGAAACCAGCGGCGCCCTGGATGTCAGCGGCGTCGACCCGCGCGTCAGCAAGGTGGTCGATCTCAAGACCCCGGGCTCGGGCGAGGTGGGGCGTAACCTCTATGCCAACATGGCGCACCTCACGCCCAACGACCAGGTCAAGTTCGTCATCTGCTCTCGCGAGGACTACGACTGGGCGGTTTCCAAGCTGATCGAGTATCGCCTGGAGCAGCGCGCGGGCGAGGTGCTGTTCTCGCCCAGCCATGGCCAGGTCGTGCCGCGCGAGCTGGCGGAGTGGATCGTCGCCGACAACCTGCCGGTACGCTTCCAACTGCAGCTGCACAAGATTCTCTGGAACGACGAGCCTGGACATTGAGCATGAGTCAGCCTAAAGCGGTCATCCTTCTTTCCGGCGGGCTGGATTCCGCCACCATCGTCGCCATGGCCAAGGCCCAGGGCTTCGCCTGCTATACGATGAGCTTCGATTATGGCCAGCGTCACAGGGCCGAGCTGCAGGCGGCCGAGCGCGTGGCGCGCCAGCTGGGTGTCGTCGAGCACAAGGTGATCGGCTTGGATCTCAACGGCATCGGCGGCTCGGCGCTCACCGATCCGGACATCGCCGTCCCGGAAACGCCAGGGGAGGGTATTCCCGTCACCTATGTGCCGGCGCGCAATACCGTGTTCCTGTCACTGGCGCTCGGCTGGGCCGAGGTGCTGGGCGCCCGGCACCTCTTCATCGGGGTCAATGCGGTGGACTACTCCGGGTATCCGGATTGCCGTCCGGAGTTCGTCGAAGCCTTCGAGCGCCTCGCCAATCTCGCCACCAAGGCCGGTGTGGAAGGGGATACCTTCAAGATCGAGGCGCCGCTGCAGTTCCTCTCCAAGGCGCAGATCGTCCAGGCCGGTACCCAGCTCGGCGTGGACTATGGTCTTACCGTGTCCTGTTACCAGGCCAATGCCGAAGGCGAAGCCTGCGGTCGTTGCGACAGCTGCCGCCTCCGCGCCGACGGCTTCCAAGCGGCCGGAATTCCCGACCCTACGCGCTACCAGTAAAAAATTTTATCTAGGGTGTTGATTATCCTGGGGAAATCGCTAGAATGGCGGCCACTAACGGGTCGTTAGCTCAGTCGGTAGAGCAGTTGGCTTTTAACCAATTGGTCGTAGGTTCGAATCCCACACGACCCACCATCTTCACCAGGAACCCTCCGCAAGGAGGGTTTTTGCGTTTCTCGACCTTGGAAATCTAATCGTCCAAGGCACCAGCTAGCCCTGCACGGTGTACCGCTCGGCTCCGGAAAGGCAGCGATCTTTGTCGCGGCCAAGCTCATCGCTCTGTACCGCTCGCATTCGTGGTCTGGAGGTCCAGCACCGGCTGAGTAGGTTGTCAACCAAGTCAGCCGGCGGGCACAAGAATCTCCAGGGTCGACCTGGCCAACAAATAGCCGGGGATCTACCGTCCGGCACTGCGAAAGCTATCGTCTCCATTAGCTTTGATGAATGTTGGGATCGTTGAAGCCCTCTATGCTGGCGCTGAGCGGATGGCGCCTCGAACGCCAATTCTGCCGGTAATGACTGGATCCCTCGGCCTGTGCCTTGGCTCAGCACGCGCGGCTAGCGCCAAGTTACAACGAAATAGCTGTTGCGATAATAATTGGTGTAGTTCCTTTTTGAATCTGGAGTGAGTGTGATCGATGAGCGACAGGCTAACGATGGAACGCCAGAGGCCAGAGGTTCTGCCGGCCAGCAGCGAAAGCGCTGGCGATGGGCCGACTGCTGGTGGGTGGACTGACGCCCTGGCGCGGGCCGTTCTCCCTATCCATTCACGGGCGTTCTAGCCATGGCTGCCGTGGCGGAGCTTTTCCTGCGTCCGGGTGAGTGGTGCTTCGGCAGGGGTGAGGTGCGGATCCGTACCATCCTGGGCTCCTGTGTGGCCTTCGTCTTCTGGCATCCGCGCCGGCGCCTTGGTGGCGTGACCCATGCCTTGCTGCCCACGCGCCAGCGGGCTGCCATCGGCACCGCTGCCCACGGGCAATACGTCGATGAATCGCTCAGACTCATGCTAGGTGCGGTTGCCCGCCATGGCGGTGACCTTCCTGGCTACCAGGTCCACGTCTATGGGGGCGGCAACATGTTTCCCCAGATCCTGCGCGGGCGGGTCAGGAGTATCGGTGACGTCAATGTCGACGTGGCGTTGGCGCAGCTGGCCCAACAGGGTCTCCACCCCGTCCGTACTCACCTTCGCGGCGCCGGTCATCGCACCCTGTCCCTGGACCTCACCGACGGTCAGGTACTGATGCGGCAGGTGGAGCTCGCCCAAGTCACGCCGCAAGAAAAGATGGCCCTATAGCGGTAGCTTCTCAGGTGGGAGGTTGTCGGGGCGCCAGGGCTTGGTGGAATCCAGCCGCTCGCTGCCGCACCTTCCGCCTTCAGCAAGCTGGCGGTCTTCGTGGTAGCCAGGCTTTTCGCCGCTTGCCCTTGCCTTGGTATTGAGCGGGGTGCTCAGCGCGACCTGCAGTAGAGCGCGATACCTTGTTGCAAAGCCCTTTGCATTCCATTCTGGGTGCTTGGCAGTCCGGTGCCGGCCGGCGATAGCCGCATTTGCTTTTTTGGGATCGAGGACTAGGCTCAAGATTGTTTGTTTAATTACAAACAAAAGCAGTCCTGTTTTTCCCGTCCGTTGCGGAGGTGTCCCCGATGTTCGCACACGAAAAGCTCGGTCTTATGCTGCTCTTCGGTACCTTGGGTCTGGCGATATATCTGCTGGTTCACCACATGATCGTTACGGGATTGTCCGGGAAGAAATTGGATCAGACAAAATCCCATGACCAGCCCCACCGGCGGACGTAGCTGGAGTCGCCCGGGAAGGCAGCCTTGGATGGTCAAGGCCCAGCTGCTTCTTGAGGGAAACGGTCGCAAGGATCACGGGCAGACGCAGTAGCCTCTCGCGTGGTAGCAGTACCAGAGCGGGCTCGGCCCCTGGGCAGCACCGGGACGATGACTGGGGGAGGAGGGCAGGCGGCAGCCTGGTGTTGCGAGCCTCCAGGTAGAGGTGCTGGACTTACGTCCTCGCCGAACGCCCAAATGCCCACGTGCAGGCGGCCCTCGATGAAGTCCGCCAGGACAGTCTGGTTGCCGTCGCACACTGCTACCCACGATGGGTCCGCGTGTCTTGAACCAGACCCGGACCAGCGCGGCAACCACGGCGGTCCGCTGTCAAGGCAGCCATTTCGGTGCCACTGGTGCCGGTTAGTTGATGCCCAAGCCGTCATGACCGATGGGAGAGCCCAGCGCCGCTCCTATGGCCTTTGCCGGTTCTGTAGCCGCCAGGGCCTGCAGTACCTGCGTAGCAATTTCTATTCGTCGATGGCAAGGCGCCTTTCCGGTCGCTCTTGAAAGGAGGGAAAGCCCTTCAGGACCGCAATCGCCTGTTCCGACAGGCTGTGATTCGCTGCCTTCAAAGGATCGGATCGCCAGCCGAACGTCCAGGCCAGGAGCGGCCAGTGGATGAGCAGGTGGCGCGGGCCTTCTCCTTTCGTATGACAGAAATACCATCTGTCGTCTGATTCAGGTGGCGAACAGGCTCCTACCTGATAATCCGCGCCACGCCCTTTCCCTCCCTGTGCCTCCTTCATGATTATCCGAACCGACACCTCCGCCAAAACCATTATCGCGCTTACCGAAGAGAATGAGCGCCTGCGCCGCGAGCTGGAATCCGTCGAGCGCTACAAGGCGGATTCGGCCTTTCTGCGCAGCATCCTGGCCGCGTCGGCGGACTGCATCAAGGTCCTCGATCTCGAGGGTCGGCTGGCCTACATGAACGAGGGTGGCCAGGCGGTGATGGAGGTCAGCGACTTCAATGAGATCAAGGGATGCCCCTGGCCCAATTTCTGGGAGGGCGAAGGGCATGAGGAGGCGAAGAGGGCGCTGCAGGCAGCCCGTGATGGGCGGATGGGGCGCTTTCAGGGCGAGGCCAAGACCTTCAAGGGCAACACGAAATGGTGGGATGTGCAGGTCACGCCCATCCTTGATGAGGTCGGTCAGCCTCGGCGGCTACTGTCCGTATCGCGCGATATCACCCAGGCCAAGCTGAACGAGCTGGCGGTGGCTGAGCAGGAGGCGAACTACCGGAAGCTGTACAACGCTATCGCCATAGGTTTCTGCATTGTAGAAGTCCGCTGTGACGACCAGGGCGCACCGGCGGACTATCGCTTTCTCCAGGTCAACAAGGCATTCGGCGAGATCACCGGCCTGACCGATATCACCGGGCACTGGATGGGTGACCTCGCGCCCGATCAGGAGTCTCCCTGGACCGAGCGGTACGCCGAGATGTTGGCCACCGGCAAGGC
Source organism: uncultured Pseudomonas sp. (assembly GCA_963519325.1). Classification (GTDB taxonomy): domain Bacteria; phylum Pseudomonadota; class Gammaproteobacteria; order Pseudomonadales; family Pseudomonadaceae; genus Chryseomonas. The sequence continues at coordinate 5,408 of CAUQPA010000009.1, forward strand.
CGTGCATTTCGAGCACCGGGCCAGGTCGCTCAACGACCGGCACTACGACGTTTATGCCTATCCGCTGGGGCCCCAGGCACCCAACCAGGTTGCCGTGCTGTTTTCCGATATCACCGCACGGAAGAACCGAGACGCGCAGCGCGCCGCGCTGATCGAGCTGAGTGCCCGGCAGCACGACTTCGAGCGCGCTGCCGACATCGCCTACCTCGCCGCGGAGATTACCGGGCGAACCTTGGGGGCGAGCCGCGTCGGCTACGGGGTCATCCAGCCAGGTGGAGAGACGCTGGTCATTGAGCGTGACTGGACCACCCCAGGTTTCCCCTCCGGTACCGGTCTACATTGGCTGAGCAGCTACGGCAACGCCCTAACCGGTTTGCGCGATGGCAAGACCATTGTGGTCAACGATATCGCCCATGATCCTCAAAGCCAGAAGGGTGCCTCGACCTTTGCCGCATTCGCCACCCACGCGTTGGTCAATGTTCCCCTTTTTGAAGATGGCCAGTTGGAGGCGGTGTTTTTCGTCAACAGTGATCGGCCGCGGCTCTGGTCGGCGGAGGAGCTGGACTTCATCGCGGACGTGGCTGCACTGACGCAGGCGGCTACCGGCAGGCGTCGGGCCAAGCGGAAGCTTCAGCAGTTCGCGGCTGCCCTTGAAGTGCAGGTGGCTGACCGAACCCGCGATCGTGATCGACTCTGGCGGCTCTCTGGCGATCTCATGCTGGTAGCCGACGCTGAAGGGCGCATCATCAGGTCGAATCCGGCCTGGTGCGAGATCCTAGGCTGGTTGCCAGAGGAGCTCATAGACGTGAGCTTTTTCGACCTTATTCATCCTGACGACATCGCTCATACAGAGCAGGGTGCAATAGATGTAATTGAGCACGGTATGAGATTCACTGGGTTCGAGAATCGCTATCGCCGCAAGGGCGGTGACTACCGGTGGATCTCCTGGACCGCACAGGCCGGGGAGGGCGTCATTATTGCGGTGGGACGCGATATCACCGAAGACAAGGAGCAGGCGCTCGCCTTGGCCGCTGCTGAGGACGCCTTGCGGCAGAGCCAGAAGATGGAAGCAGTGGGCCAGCTCACCGGCGGTCTGGCGCACGATTTCAACAATTTGCTGGCGGCTATTACCGGAGCCATGGAATTGCTCAGATTGCGGCTCAGCCAGGGCCGGTTGAAGGATCTGGACCGCTACATCGGCGCGGCACTGGGTGCCTCCAGCAAGGCGGCTGCCTTGACGCACCGTCTGTTAGCGTTCTCGCGCCGGCAGACCCTGGAGCCGCGTTCGACCGACGTCAATGCGCTGGTGGCGGATATGACCGACCTTATCAGTCGCACGGTGGGTCCACAGATCGACATCGTGGTCATCGCCGAGCCAGGGCTCTGGCATGCGCGTATCGATCCACCGCAGCTGGAGAACGCGCTGCTCAATCTGTGCATCAACGCGCGGGACGCCATGCCGGGTGGCGGACGCATCACCATCCAGACCAGCAATCACCACTTTGAAGATCCCGCTGCGGAGAATCTGGACCTTGCGCCGGGTGACTACCTGTCGCTCTGCGTGATGGACACCGGGACCGGTATCCCGCCCGAGCATCTGGCCCGAATCTTCGACCCCTTCTTCACGACGAAGCCGATCGGAGAGGGTACCGGCCTGGGCCTGTCGATGATCTATGGTTTCGCCAAGCAATCGGGCGGGTTGATCAGGGTCGAGTCCACCCTCGGCGAAGGGACCACCCTGTGCTTGTACGTGCCGCGGTGCAACGAACACGAATCGGCGCCAGGCGAGTGCCGCGGGGAAGCAGGGCAGCCGGAGACGAAAGGCCACGGGGAGGTGGTGCTGGTCGTGGAAGACGAGCCCGTGCTGAGGATGCTTGTGACAGATATGTTGGAGGATCTGGGCTATACCACCCTGGAGGCATCCGAGAGCTCGGGCGGGCTGGAGATCCTGGCCGCGGATGTGCGTGTCGATCTGCTGATCACGGATGTCGGCTTGCCGGGTCTTATGAACGGGCGACAACTGGCCGATGCGGGTAGAGAGATTCGTCCGGGGCTGAAGGTGCTTTTCATCACGGGCTACGCCGACAACGCCTTCCAGGATGAGGGGCTCGGGACGGACCGGGAAGTGCTGGCAAAGCCTTTCTCGGTTGACGCCTTTGCTGCGCGAGTCGATAAGCTCCTGGGCAACTGACGCCTACCTTGGCCTCAGCTGCTCAACGCAGCACCCGAACTATCGCGGATTCCAAAGCCTCTGGCAGCCAGGGCTTCTGGAGGTAGACCACATTGGCTGGGAGATCGGCCTGGATTTCATAGCCGTAACCCGTGGTGATGATGATCGGCAGGGTTGGCCAACGGCTGATCAGCAGATTGGCCAGCTCGCCGCCGGTCAGCTGCCCAGGTACCAGGTGGTCGGTGATCAGCAGATCCGGTGGTCCGGAGCCGAGCAGGGCAACCAAGGCGTCGTCCGCATTGGGAAAAGCCCTGCAGTCTGCGCCGCGGTCCTGGAGCACGTCTTCCAGGATCTGGCACAGCAAAGGGTCGTCTTCTACCACGGCCACGCGGAAGGAACTCAGATTGAGCAATTGGGGGATGCCCTCGGATGGAGGCAGCAAGGGTAGCAGGCTTGGCCTGCGACAATGGATGTTTCGGTGGACGAGCAGGTCTGGGCGCAGGTTAAACGCTAAGGATGGTCACCCAACAGACTGGTAAGGCACGACGTGACGCGAGGCGTCGCGTGCCAGGAGTGCGGCGGCGAGACACCTAACGACGCATCGGCAGCTGAGCCCTTACCGCCTCTTCCACTTGCTGGAAGGACCAGGGTTTGGCCAGGAAACGCGTGTTGGCGGGCAGTTGATGGGTCTGGGCGCCGGAGAAACCGGAGGTCAGCAACACCGGAAGCGCAGGCCATCGAAGCGCGACGATGTTGGCCAGCTGATGGCCATTGATCGTCCCCGGCATAAGGATGTCAGAGACGATCAGTGACACTTCGGTGGCATGAGCTTCGAGGTACGCGAGACCCGAATCGGCCCGGTCATAGTCGGTGACCACCGCACCCATATCGGTGAGGACTTCGCATATGAGTTCGCGTACCAGAGGCTCGTCCTCAACGACAAGGATGTGCGGGGGCGTACAGGTCATGGGCGTCCATGTCGAAAGAGCAGTTTGACATCATACGTCTTGGAACCAAACGTTTGGCTTAAGTTGTCGTTGAAAGACGAATGGTTAGGCATCGATCACTTGCCGCACCTTGACCGCCAGGTCACGCAGGGTGAATGGCTTGGGCAGAAGGAAGACCCCGCGTTCCAGGGTGCCATTGTGAAGGATGGAGTTTCGGGTATAGCCGGTGGTGTACAGAATCTTCATCAGCGGCTGATGTAGAACGATGTGGTCGGCCAGCTGGCGACCGGTCATGCCGGGCATGACGATATCGGTGAGCACCAGGGCGGCTTCGGGGTGGAGCGCCAGCAGACTCAGCGCCGTCTCTCCGCTATCAGCATCGAGCGCTCGATAGCCAAGCTCGATCAGGGATTCGACGGTGAGCAGCCGGACGCGGGGATCGTCCTCGACGACGATGATCAGCTCGTTCTTCTGGGCCCGAGGTATTGCATCGAGAGGTACCTGGAGGCGCTCGACGGGCTTGGCTTCACCCTGATAGCGCGGGAGGTAGATCTTGACCGCGGTACCATGGCCGACCTCGCTGTAGATCTTGAGATGGCCATGCGACTGGGCAACGAAACCGTAGACCTGGGACAGGCCTAGGCCGGTACCGCGGCCAACGGGCTTGGTGGTGAAGTAGGGCTCGAACACACGTTCAAGGGTCCGGGCATCCATGCCGGTGCCGGTATCACTCACCGCGACCATGACGTATTCACCGGCCTGCACGCCTTCTTCGCTGGCATAGTGGTCATCCAGATAGACATTGCCGGTTTCAACGGTGATGGCACCGCCATCCTCCATGGCGTCCCGGGCGTTGACGCAAAGATTGACCACCGCCTGTTCCAGACTGTTGATGTCCACCTGCGTCAGCCACAGCCCGCCGTGGCGGACGATCTCCAACTGATAGCTGCCGCCCAGGGTGCGTTGCAGCAGACCGGAGAGACCGCTGACCAAACGATTGAGATCGACGACTTCCGGTACGAGCGGCTGCTGGCGGGAAAAGGCGAGTAACCGGTGGGTGAGCTCCGCCGCGCGAACGGTACCTTCGAGGGCCAGGTCGGCATAGCGCTGAACGTTTTGATCGCCGCGCTGCTGCTTAACCATCAGCATGTTCAGGCCGCCCATGATGACCGTTAGCATATTGTTGAAGTCGTGGGCGATACCGCCAGTGAGCTGGCCCACCGCTTCCATCTTCTGCAGCTGGCGAACCTTGTCTTCAGCCGCGCTTCGCTCTTGACGCTCGTTACTCAGATCCTGGTGGGATTGGGCTAGCGCTGCGTCCTGGCTGGCTGAAAGGGTGCGGAGGTCGGCAGCGTCCTGCTCCAGGGTGCTGGATCGTATCTGCATGGCATCCACATCGGTACAGGTGGAAAACCAGCGGATGACCTCGCCTTCGGCATTGCGAATAGGTGAGGCTCGGCAGAGGCACCAATGGTCGGTACCGCTCCGGCTGCGCATCTTGAAGGTGGCTTCCCATTCGCCTTGAGTGGCGAGGGCATGGGCGCGCTCGGCAGTGATTTGCTCACGAGTGTTCTCGTCGATGAGGCTGTGCCAGCCGTCGTTGCTGAGCTGAGCGGCGGACAGGCCGGAGAAGGCCTCCCAGCGAGGGTTGAAGTAAAGGTCGTTGCCGTTGAGATCCGATATCCAGACGAGCTGAGGGATATTTTCCGCCAACTGCTGAAACTGCTGCGCGAGCTGTTCGGTATGGCGCTGCTGTCGAGCTTCCGCTTCTACCCGCTCCGTCAGGTCGCGGATGATCTTGATCACGCCCGAGAATTGGCCGTCGTCCCAGATCGGCATCATGACGCCACTGGCCCAGAACTTTTGACCGTCGGCACGCAGATGCCAGCGATCGTCATCGGCGCGCCCTTGGCTGATGGCCTGGCCCATCTCCCGCTCAGGCACGCCCATCTCTCGATCTTCGACGGTGAAGATACGGTGCAAGGACTGGCCAAGCATTTCCTCGCGAGTCCAGCCAAGTATCTGATGGGCGCCTTCGCTCCATTCGGTAACCTTGCCCGTCGAATCTCCTACCACGATGGCGTAATCGAGAGCGCTGTCGAACACCAACTGGTTGTAACTCTGCTTGCGATCCAGCTGCCGGCGCAAATGGGCGACCTCTTGGCGAAGGGCGCCGATGCTGTCCAGGTCGTGTTCTGAAGCCAAAGGAAAAGTCTCGCGCAATAAGGGTTTGTCAGGCAATCAAGGTTACGAGGGTGCAGGCAGGCGGGATAGCGGCGCAGGTCTTGAAACAGAGCTATTCGGGTGCCATTCGTCGCTTCGCTATCAGTGCAGCGCAAGGTGACGAATGACCATTGGAAGACGGCCCATTTGAGGAACCGGGGTGGCTGAAAGCGCGAACAGCGCTATTGGCTGGCGGTGGCCACTGCTCCTGGCCAGAAGCCAGGGAAAAGGATCGGAGCGTTAGCCTGTCCCCTATGATTTACACCGCATTATCTCGGGATGCCATAAGCGACCCCTGGCGCCGTCATCTCGTCGCCGATCTTGATGACATGATCTTCGGCTAGCCTCTACAAGACTCCGCGGCCAAGACGCTTCACTGTCTGGTAGTTGCTATCACCCGATAGCCAGGTGCTCTTCACGAGCCGCCGAGTCAGGACAGGGCGTCATCGAGCCGCGGTACCCTCGAGTTCCATTATCAGCGAAGTCCACATCGCGCATTGACCAAACCCGACAATGAGTCCCTTGAAAGACAGCTGGTGCGAGGGGAAGCTGACAGCCAGGCGCTCATAGGTTTCTGGGGCGGCTGTCGCGCTGCGGAAAGACAGAAAAAAAGTTCTTGCGCCAGGTTGTTCCAACAAAATATCGGTATTCGGGCTTAGAAAGGTATGGTCGAATATCAGGTCAGCATGACCGATGTATATTTTCGAAGGCATGGTACGAGTACCTAGGGTAAGGACTAATTACCAGGGGCCCTGTGTCTGGTACGACATAGCCAAGAGAGTAGGGTGAGCAGCCGTAGGGTCCAACGAGAGACCGCTCCAGGGAGGAGTATAGACGTAGGTCCTGAAAAGGCGAATCAGACGCGGATTTTCTACTGAAACGGCGGGGCGCGCTTCTCGTCTGACTGCTTCCCTAATTGCCCATATACCTGGTTGATTGCAAGAATTAATTCCTGAATCAAAGAGCGAGTCAATCTCCGACCTCTGGTCGGAAACCTGTGCTTTCAGTTGGAGGTGTACTAACCACGATGGGAGAGTAAGGTCCATGGATTAGGCAAATCCGCCTTATCGGAGAGCTCTATGTGTAAGGGCGCTTCGTCCGTAAGCTGTATCCTGTTCTCTCTCGTGGTTGGTACCTTTGCCCTGATTGGAATTGCTATCGTGATCTTTGATTGGTGGTGATCTTTCACAGGGAGGCATGGTTGGCTTGAGTTTGCATTGAGCCTTGTGGGGTCGTGTCACCGATTAGCTCAGCGATTCATTCTCTCTTTTTTCTAAGCTCATTCATTGTCTGTAGGATGGCGTCTTGCAGATGGCGCGTTTTCTTTATGTAATTGCGGATGGTGGTCTCGGTGTTGTTTGGGCTGGTGGATCTGTCAATCTAATTGATGATCCATCGGTCCGCCCTTTCATCAGACTACTGATGGAGCGGGGCTAGGAGAGGTAGTCGAAAATTTCGTGTCTATCGCTACCTCTAATATCCGTCCGGATCTCGATACCTATCAAGATTTAGCGCGCCTGATAGTTTTACGGTCTCTTGCAGGCCAAGATCAGACGCTCACCGAATGGAGACTCCTCGAAATGCTGGCTGGGTCTGGCGAAGAGCCCGGTCGAGCTGAAAGCAGTACGCTAGAGGGGAAATACGGACTTGGAAGACAGCTGAATCATCACTATTGTCGATTTACTCGGCGTCGACTCCATCCCTCGGAGGTCGATCAGGACCTAGGAGTCTTTTGAGCTCTAGGCGGGTGAGGGCTCGAAGTTCGAGCGGTGTGACATGGGACAGTCTTTCGGATATCCAGCTACACCAAGGGGTAGCCAATGTTCGAGACTCAAGTATGTGTACAGCCAGGACCCGTGCTCGTTTTCTGTAGCCTACTAGCTCGAGCTGTAACTGTTGATGTTGGCGCAGCGTTTTTTCGACGTCTTTCATTCAGACCCTGGGCTGGTTGTCTGATTGATTAGACAGGCTGTACGGAGTTTTGCTGTGGCAGTTCGTCGGCAGGATTGAAGGGGCATGCTGGAGCACCATACCTACGGCATTAGGGCGGCTGCCTTGGCTCCTGAGGTTGATTTTCATCCAGATCGAGGAAGTAGAGAAAAGCGTTTTGTACCGTCGCTTGGTTTCGTCGCTGCTGAATGACACATAAACCGAGCATTTCCTTCAGCGCGTGTGAGCGTCCTTGTCCACGGCACTCTTCAATTTGGCGTAGGAGACAGTCAATGTCGTCTTGCGCTTTTGCATGGCGCTCCATGAGGTACAGGCCATGCCGACGATTTTCTGCATTCATTCTGTACCTCCCTAGCAGACGGTACCCGTTTGTAGTCCAGACAATAAAAGCCGCCCAGTCGTCGCCTCGACGTGCATGCCTCGCTTTAGCGTTGTATAGCCTAGCAGTGAGACAGCCAGTGCTGAACTTTTCGCCATCCGACTGTAAGGAAGCTAACCATGAAGGGTCTGGGTAAGGTATTGGCTTCGCTCGATCCGCCGGTAAAGCACCTTGCCGAGTGGCGAAGCGAAGGTTTGATGCTGACGCTGATAGATCCTGGAGTACCGGCAAAGGTGACGCGCTTGATTTCCAAGGCAATGCTAAGCCATGCGGGAAGTTTGAACCTGATCATCCTTCACGCCGTTAACGAGTTGCGGTTGAGGGGATCTCACGTCCCGCTGGATTCGGACATGATCCTGCTACCCTTGTCATAACTGTGCAGGCATAGTCGGGGCATTAATGCTGTTGTACCGGAGGGAGGGTGAGGATTAACTCCTATACCTTGGAATCGTCAGTGGATACTTAGGGTTCTTATCTCTTATGGTCGTTAGGATCAAGATTCTTGAAAAAGAGACTGGGGTCTGATGCAGCTTTGAAAAAGCTGTTGCCGGTAAGAGTACCCGCGAGCCTGGCCAGACCCTGTCGGTAGATCATATCGATCACGAGCAACAATCCGTCGGTCTGTCCGGTGGACGATACCTCCAAGTCTCGAATCGCGGCGATATAGGCGCCTGCCCGATGGAAGTGTATCTCCAGTGCCTGCAAGTCTTGTGCATCCTCTAGGTCGGCAATATAGCGCGCTAGAGCGGCTGAAAGCTGCGCTCTTTGATGACTGGAGAGCGGCATGGCACTTTCCCAAGCGATATGGACTTCAAATAATATAGCCCGCTGTTTGGCCGCTGCGCTACTTGGAAGCTTTGCTCTTCGACGTGCAACCTTATCGACCTCTAGAGCTCGATTGGGCAGAGTTGTAAGGTGCTTAGCGCTGGGGCGCTGATCAGTGTAAGGGGGAGCACGCCCTGTGTTCTTCACCTTGATAACGGCCTTGATTACGGGATACCGCTCGAAAGCAGCCAACAGGGGCGCCTTCTCGCGACCGATCTCGGCGGCCCCCTCTTCGGAAAGACGGGGATCGGCCCAATTCCCACATAGCCTCCAAAGGCGGAGCCAGATGCCGGTGGTGGTGGATGTCGACTAACCCGGCGCCCGATGCGGCGACGATGAGTGCGAAGCCAGCTTTCTGATACGGCAAGAGAAGCTGAACCGCCCTTGTCAGAATGGCCTGCTCGATCAATCGCGCGAGCCGGCTGGTCGTGTCTCGAATGCCGCGGTAAAGAAGGTAGGCCTGGCGGCACACTCCCCAACAACACCTATTCCTTGAGGCGCGTCCGGTCCTCATCGGCGAGAGTATGGACTCCAGCCAAAGCGCCCCCGGTCCCAGGGTGTTTCACCACATGCGACAGGAAACGCCAGCCTGGCGGGCCAGCAGCACGTTGGTCGAATCTCTCCATCATTCTTTCGCCGAATTGAAGTGGCTTTCCACTGCGCGGAAGGTCAGCAGCAGCAGGCCGACGATGCCGAGGGTGATAGGGGCGCCTACCGCGCTGGCGAGCAGGCCGGCGAGCAGGCCGCCCACGGCCTCGAAGCCGAAGCGCATGGCGATGTACAGGGCGATCACGCGGCCCCGCAGCGCCGTCGGCGCATCGCTTTGCAGCAGCATGTTGGTGCTGACGTTATTGGCCGTGATGCCAAAACCCAGCAGAGCCAGCAGCACGAGGGCGAAGGGGAGCGGCAGCTTGAATGCCAGCAGGCACAGGGCCAGGGCGCAGCACAGCTCGGCGATGAAGATCACTCGCCGCAGCCGGTGCAAGGCACCGATCAGGGCGAGCATGATCGTCGCGACGAAGGCGCCGGCGCCTGCCGCGCCCCATAGCCAACCCAGCATTCTGGCGTCGCCGAGGTAGAGCGTCTTCGCCAGCACCGGGAGCAGGACACTGTAGTTGGAGGCAAGCAGGTTGACCGCTATCACCCCCAGCATCAGCTGCCGGACCGAGAGGGTGCGGAACACGTAGCCCAGGCCTTCGCGAAACATCTCGCTGGTCGAACCGCTGGCCCTGTCGGTCGCGCTGCCCTGCACCTTGGCCAGGCCCAGCAACAGGGTTGCGAAGGCAATAGCGGTGATCAGGAAGCAGATCGCCTCGCTGCTGGCAGCGATCAGGGCACCGGCCAACGGCGGGCCGATGAAACGGGCGGCATTGATCAGCATGGCATTGAGCGCGAGGGCGTTGGGCAGATCCTGGGCATCGGCCACGAAACTGCCGATCAGCGCCTGGCGGAGCGGGGTCTCCAGGGCATTCAGCAAGCCCAGGGCCAAGGCCATGGCGATCAGGATCGGCGCGTCGATCCAGCCCTGCCAGCTCAGCAGCGCGAGCAACAGGGACTGGATTGCCAACATCGACTGCGCGGCGATCAGGCAGCGGCGCTTGTCACGGCGGTCGATCCAGGCGCCAGCGATCGGCCCCACAAGTAATTGGGGGGCGAGCGTCAGGAAGGTGATCACGCCCAGCAAGGTAGCGGAGGCGGTGACGTGATAGGCCATCCAGGAGAGGGCGACCTGCTGGATCCACTTGCCCAGGGTCGATACGCCCTGGCACGCGAAATAGATCTGGAAGTCGCGATGGGCGAGGGCTCGCACTGCGGCAGGCCAACGTGAAGCGGATGGAGGTTTCGCCAAGGCCGTTCTCTCGAGGTTAGTTCGGCAGCACGCAGCCTCGATGCACGAGGGCTGTACGGGCCAATTGCGCAGCTTTGTCGCGGTTGGCAAGCGGGTCCTTTCGCTCGAACTCGACCATTACGCGGGGGTTCAAGGAAGCTGGAGGAGCCACTGGCCCATCGGGCTGGCGCCCTTCGTCAGCGATAACCGCTATTCCAAAGTCGATGACCGTGGCAAGAAGCATGCCCAGTACTGGTGGCTCGTCGTCCGGGTGATGCTGTGCAGTGGGTACCGCGCCAGCCGGCACGCCCCTGGACAGTAGAAAGCCGCGGCGACTGCCGCTGGCGGTCCCTGGATGCAGGGTGCCGCTCAGGTTGGCCAGCGATACCTTGGCTAGCCAATCCGCGCTGCCGTTGGGACCTGTATCTGAGGCTCTGAAGCGGATAGTCATTGGCATTCTCTTGGAGTTATTGGGTGCCACTGATCGTGATGTTGCATCGTTATTTAGAATTGCATTTCGTTTTGGTGTTTACAATGACGAATCTCACCGGTAGCGAACCCGTTCCAAGGTGCGGCCGCTGAAGGGCTCAGGTAGCTAGCCTGGCGCCACAAACCGCATGGCCCACCGCCGGTTCCAGCGTTCGACGGCAACCCTGTCACTACCGACTCAGTGTCCCGCGGTCACGGCTTGCAACAGCGGCAACTCGCCTGGACGCGCATAGCGCTGCTTGAGATGCTCGATGAAGTCCTGCTGCATCCGGGATCGCGGTGCATCGCGGTGTCTCAGGATGAGCGTCCGCACCGCGATGCTGGGCGTGAGCGGTCGGGCCACCAGGCCGGGCAGCCTCATGACCGAAAGCAGAAAGGGCTCGACCAGGGCGATGCCGGCGCCGAATCGGGCCAGCATCATGCCGGTCAACGCCAGGCTCACCTGGGCGCGGATATCTGGCACGACACCGGCCTCGCTCAAGGCCTGATCGACATAGGAGCGCATCGGCGACTGGTTGAGATAGGTGATGATCGGGTAGGGCGCTAGGTCCTGGATGTGGATGCTGGTCTGCTGGGCGAGGGGATGGTCGTCCGGTAACACGCAGGCGATGCTGGAGCTGAACAGCAGCTCGGTCTCGACCTCTGCATGGACGATAGGGCCGTAGGCGATACCCAGTTCCACCTCCCGGTTGGCCACCTGCTGCAGCACCTCCGGCGAGGAGCCCGAATACAGCGCGATACGGATGGCCGGTCGCTGGACCATGAAGGACGCCACCGCTTCGGCTAGGACGCCATTGGTGACCGGAAAGCAGCCGGCCAGGGTGAGGGTCCCCTGGATGCCGCCGCTGAGGTCGCGTACCAGCCTGTCCACCGCCGACAGCCGGTCGAACACCGCCGACACATCGGGAAAGATCGCCAGGGCTTCCGGGGTCGGGGTGAGCCCGGCGCCAGAACGGACGAACAGGGCCATGCCCAGTTGGCTCTCACAGTGCTTGAGCACTGCACTGACGGCCGGTTGGCTGACGTTGAGCAGGCGCGCGGCAGCCGTGACCGAGCCGGTCCGCATGATGGCGTGGAAAACCTCCAGATGTCTGAGGTTCATGGTCGGGTCATAATCCTGGGTTATGGAGGTCGATTATATTCTGATTGGCCGTTTATAGGGGGAGCGGCAAAAATGGCGTAACACGAGGACGCCGCCCATGCCCTTAGATCTCCTTCGCCCATCCCGATCCGATGTCGAGACCGCCCACTGCTCTGGACCCGCCGCATACGAGCCACTCGCCTGGCTGCCTGCCGACGCCTGGGACTGCCACGTGCATGTCTTCGACGCCCGCTATCCCTTCTGCCCGACGCGGCGCTTCACCCCTGGCGAGGCGCCGCTGGCGGCGCTGAGGGCGATGCGCCAACGACTGGGGTTGGGCCGCTCGGTGATCGTCCAGCCCAGTGTGTACGGCACGGACAACCAGCTGCTGGTGGATACGCTGGAACGGGAGCAGGGCCGTTGCCGCGGCGTGGCGGTGATCGATCCGGAACTGCGCGAGGGTGAGCTGCTGAGGCTCCACGAGGCCGGGGTACGCGGGGTCCGACTCAATCTGCAGACCCAGGGGCAGGACGATCCCATACAGGCTCGGGAGCAGCTGCAACGCCTGGCCGAACGCATCTGCGGTCTGGGCTGGCATGTCCAGGTCTATAGCCAGCTGCCGTTGTTCGCGGCCGTGCAAGACACCCTGGCGAATCTGCCATGCCGGGTGGTGCTCGACCACTTCGCCGGGGTCCGGGCGGAACAGGGTGTCACCCAGCCGGGCTTCGCCGCGCTGCTGGCCCTGCTGCAGGACGGCAATGTCTATTTGAAGCTGTCAGCGCCTTCACGGGTGTCTCGGCTGCCTGGCCAGGAGGACCTGCGGCCCCTGGTGGCGGCAATGGTCGCGGCCAACCCCAGGCGCCTGCTCTGGGGCTCGGACTGGCCGCACACCGGCGGCCTGCCTGGCGAGAAGCGCGAGCCGACCCAGATCGAAGCGTTTCGACCGGTGGACGATGGCGACAATCTCCAGCGCCTGGCGCATTGGCTGGCCGATCCCGGGCTGCTGCGGGCGATCTGGCAGACCAATCCGGACGCCCTCTACGGCTAACCGTCATCCCCCATTCAACGCCACACAACAACAATGAAGGTGTAACCATGGACACGCGCGACCCCGCTTCCCTCGAAAGCCAGACCATGCGGCAGATCACCTGGCGACTGCTGCCCTTCCTGATGCTGTGCTATCTGGTCTCCTACATCGACCGGATCAACGTCGGTTTCGCCGCGCTGCAGATGCGCGGCGACATTGACCTGACCGCCCACCATTTCGGTATTGGCGCGAGTCTGTTCCTCATCACCTACTGCCTGTTCGCCGTACCCGCCAATGCCGCTCTGCAACGCATCGGTGCGCGCCGCTGGATCGCCACCATGATGGTGGTCTGGGGCACGGTCTCCATGGGCATGGCGCTGATCCAGGGACCGCTGTCCTTCTATGCCTTCCGCCTGGCGCTGGGCGCCGCCGAAGCCGGCTTCCTGCCAGGGGTGATCTTCTACATATCCCAGTGGTTTCCCAAGCACTACCGGGCACGGATCTCGGCGCTCTTCCTGGTCGCCATCCCGGCCTCGAGCTTCATCGGCGCACCGCTGTCGGGCGCTTTGATGGAGCTGCACGGCTGGCACGGTCTGAGTGGCTGGCAATGGCTGTTCATCCTCGAAGGACTGCCTGCGGTGCTGCTGGCCTTCGGCTGCCTGAAAATGCTGCCCGACCGGCCGCAGGACGCCGGCTGGCTGCTTCCTGTACGCCGCGATTGGCTGAACGAGCGGTTGGCCCTCGAGGCCCGGGAGACGACGCCGGTCGGTCGCCTCAGCATCGGACAGACCCTGCGCAATGGCTACGTGCTGGTCCTCTGCCTCATCTATTCGGGGGTGATCTCGGTAGGCATCAGCCTGTCCCTGTGGCAGCCACAGATCATCAGCGCCTTCGGTCTCACACCGCTGCAGAACGGTCTACTCAGCTCCGTGCCGTTCGGCGTCGCGACCCTGGCCATGGTGCTCTGGGGGCGTAGTTCCGACCGGCGCGACGAGCGCACCTGGCATACCGCGCTGCCGCTGGCCTTGTCTGGGTTGGCCTTGGCAGCGACACCCTTCTTCCACTCGCTGAGCGCCACCATCGTGATCCTCAGCCTGGCCTTGATCGGTACCTACGCCGCCAAAGGCCCCTTCTGGGCGATGGTCACGCAATGGTTGCCGGCCCAGACGGCCGCGACCGGTATCGCGGTGGTCAGCGCGGTGGGCAGTCTGTCGGCGTCCCTCACCACCTATCTGCTCGGGGCCATCCAGAGCGCTACCGGGAGCTTCACCCTGGCACTGACGCCACTGGTGGCACTGGCTGCCCTGGGCACTCTGGCGCTGCTGCTGGTTGGCCTGCGTGACCGAGGCCGGCGGACCGGCAAGGTAGCGGTGGAGGGTTCGCAATGCTGAAGCGGCGCGAAGTGATGAGTTTCATCGGACTCGGGGCCGGTATCTCCGTATTACCGCGCCTCGGCTGGAGCCGGGTCGCGACGACCCCTTACGCCACACCGGCTGTGGCCATACCGGCCAAGGCCTGCGACTGTCATGTGCACGTCTTCGATCCCCAGCGTTTTCCCTATGCGGAAGAGCGCGTCTATACCCCGGACGAGGCCCCGCTCCCCGCCCTGCGCGAACACCTGCAGCGCTTGCACTTCGAGCGGGTGATACTGGTCCAGCCCAGTCCCTACGGCAGCGACAACAGCTGCATGCTGGACGCCTTGCGCCAGCTCGGTCCGGAGCGGGCCCGGGGGGTGGCGGTGGTAGCCGAAGCACCGGAGCCCCGGGTCCTGCAGGCCCTGCACGCCGACGGTGTCCGTGGCTTGCGGCTGAACCTCGAGACCTTCGGCAAACAGCCCGATCCGACGCGGGTCGCGGCGGCCATGCAGGCCTTGGCGCGCGCCATTGCCGATCTGGGTTGGCATCTCCAGCTCTACACCAACCTCGCCACCGTGGCGGCCCTGGCGCCCACGCTGCAGCGCCTGCCGGTACCCGTGGTGCTGGATCACTTCGGCCACCTGGATGCGGCTGCCGGACAGCAGCAGCCAGGCTATGCCGCACTGCTGGAGCTGCTCGCCAGCGGGCGGCTCTACGTCAAGTTGTCGGCGCTATACCGGGTCTCGACCCAATCCGGCTATGCGGACGTCGCGCCCTTCGTCACCCGCCTGGCCAAGACGCGGCCCGACCGGTTGCTCTGGGCCAGTGACTGGCCCCACACCATGCCGGCACCCGGTACTCGCCGTAGTCGAGATGGGATCGAACATTTCCGCGAGGAAGACGACGGCTTCGCGCTGGATCAGGTGCTGCGGTGGGTGGGCGATCCACAGCTCCAGCGCCAGGTGCTGGTGGACAACCCCGATCAACTCTACTGGGCGTGACGGCCCTACAGGATAGCCCCATGACCTTGACCCTCGCGCTTGCCCGGCGGATCTGCGATCTGACCTGGGACGACCTCTCGGCGACCGCCCTCGCCAATGCTAAGATCGCCATCCTCGATACCCTGGGCTGCGCACTGGCGGGCGCCCATGAACCCGTGGTGGAAACCCTGCTGCGCACGCCTGGCCTTGCCACGCCGGGCGCGGCAGGCCTGTTCGGCCGGCGCGAGCGACTCGAGCCGCTGTGCGCCGCATTGATCAATGGTGCGGCCGCACATGCCCTGGACTTCGACGACGTCAACATCGCCATGGGCGGGCATCCGTCCGCGCCGCTGTTGCCGGCCTTGCTGGCCTTGAGCCAGACCCACGATTGCAGTGGCGCGGAATTGCTGCTGGCGTTCATCGCCGGTTTCGAGACCGAGACGCGCCTGGCTTGCAGCGTCAACTTCCATCACTACGACAAGGGTTGGCATCCCACCGCGACCCTCGGCGTCTTCGGCGCAGCCGCGGCCTGCGCCAAGCTGCTCGGCCTGGACGAGCAGCGCACGGCCATGGCCTTGGCCCTGTGCGTATCCCTGGCCTCGGGGGTCAAGGCCAACTTCGGCACCATGACCAAACCCTTCCATGTCGGTCACAGCGCGCGCCACGGCTTGCTGGCCGCCTTGCTGGCCGAGCAGGGTTTCACCGCCAGTAGCGACGCCCTGGAGCATCCCCAGGGCTTCTACGAGGTCTTCAACGGTCGCGGGCACTATGACGCCACTCGCGCCCTGGCCGACTGGGGGGCGCCCTTGGACATCGAGTACCCCGGTATCGGTATCAAGCTCTATCCCTGTTGCGACAGCACCCATGCGAGCCTGGATGCACTTTTCACTCTCCAGCGCGAGGCGGGCTTCACCGCCGCCGATGTCGAGACCGTTCGGGTACGCATCCATCCGCTGCGCCTGACCCACGTGAACCGGCCCGAGTTGCGCAATGCCCTGGATGCCAAGTTCAGCGTCCAGTACTGCCTGGCTCGTGCCCTGCTGGATGGGCGCATCGTGCTCGACAGCTTCACGCCCGAGGCCTACGAGGATCCCGCTGCCCAGGCACTCATGACCCGGATCGACGCCGCCCCCCATCCCGACCCAACCCAGGCCGTGGCCGGCCACTACCTGACCTGGCTGGAAGTAGACCTGCGCGATGGCCGGCAGCTGACGCTGCAGCTGGACCATCCCCATGGCCGTACCGCGGAGCAGCCAGCGCCCTTCGAATTGATCGCGACCAAGTACCAGAATTGCGCCAGCCAGGCACTCCCGGCAGAGGCCGTACGGACATTGCAGCAGCGGATAATAAGTCTGGAAGAGGCGGGCTCGGTACGCGAATTGGCGGCGCTGTGGACACTGGATTGACGGTGCCGACGGCTTCGATTGGGTCGAAGCCGTCTCCGGTCATCAAGATATCTGGGCGGTGACCTCCGTGGGCTGCTCCAGCGCTATGTGCACCTGATGCAGGAACCAACTCAGTGCCGTGGACTGGGTACTACGCGAGTGCCAATGCAGGGTCACATCGAAGGCAGGAACCTCGAAAGGGAGTTCGAGCGTCTTGAGCTGACCTTGCAGCGGCCTTTGGCAAAAGCTGTCGGCGATCTGGCTGGGAAGGATGACCAGTAGCTCAGTGCCCGGAATCAAGCGCGGAAGCACCGAGAAATGGGGCAGGCGCAGTTTGATCCGACGCTCCACACCCAGGCGTTGCAGTGCATCCTCAGCCATGCCGTGTCCCGAGGTGCGGGTGACCTGAACATGGGGTTCGGCCAGGAACTGCTGCATGTCCATGGTCTCACCGATGCGCGGATGGGCTGCATCCATTAGGCAGACGTAGCGCTCCTTCATCAGCACATGGGAGGCCATGCCGGTTTCGCTGAGCTTCCTGCTGCAGATCGCGGCGTCGATGTGGCCGTCGTTCAACCAGGTTCCGACCTGGTCGATTTCGAGCGGTACCACCTCCAGTTCGATATTCGGCGCCAGGCTGCTCAGGTGTTCCATCAGCCGAGGCAAGAGTGCCATCTCGCCGAGGTCGGACAGCGCCAAGCGAAACTGGCGTTGCGAATGCCCAGGCTCGAATTTACGGGCTTCGCCCACTACCGACTCGATGCAGCGGGAAGCCTCCTTGAAGCCGCTGTAAAGCTGGCTGGCTAGCCGGGTTGGCTGCATACCCAGGCGATTGCGGACGAACAAGGCGTCATCGAACTGCTCCCTGAGCTTGGCCAGGGCGTAGCTGACGGATGGCTGGGTCACGAACAGCCGTTGCGCTGTGGTCGTCACGCTCTGGGTTTCGTAAAGGGTTATGAAGGTGGTGATGAGGTTGAGGTCGAAACTGCTCATGGTCACGCCTGTTCGTCAGAGGAAATCGAGAGTGGCCCACTTCCGTTGCGGTGAGTCCTCTTGAGGCTGCTTCCAGAAATGGAATCATAGAGGTGATTTATACAAAACCGGAAAAGCATTTATTTGATAGATTTTTTCGAAATTCCTAGAGTGGAAGTCTCACGACAGCCCCGGAATTGCGCCCCATGCCCACCATTCACTCTGCCGCCTATACGCTGCTACGGCGCCACGGAATGACCACTCTCTTCGGTAATCCAGGTTCCAACGAACTGCCGTTTCTCAAAACCTTCCCGGAAGACTTCCAGTACGTGCTGGGGCTGCATGAGGGCGCCGTGGTGGGTATGGCCGACGGTTACGCCTTGGCCAGCGGCAAGCCGGCTTTCGTCAACCTGCACGCGGCGGCAGGCACCGGTAATGGCATGGGAGCCCTGACCAACTCCTGGTATTCCCATAGCCCTTTGGTGATCACTGCCGGCCAGCAAGTCCGACCGATGATCGGTGTCGAGGCCATGCTGGCCAATGTCGACGCCGTGCAACTGCCCAAGCCGCTGGTGAAATGGAGCTACGAACCCGCCAACGCGCAGGACGTCCCTCGGGCGCTTAGCCAAGCCATCCACTATGCCAATACGGCGCCGAAAGCGCCGGTGTACCTCTCGATCCCCTACGACGATTGGGATGCGCCGTGCGCACCGGGCGTCGAGCATCTGTTCGAGCGTCACGTGCAGGTCGCCGGAACCCCCAACGCTGACCAGTTGCAGGCGTTGATCAAGCAGCTGGACCAGGCGCGAAATCCGGTACTGGTACTTGGGCCGGAGGTCGATGCCACCCTCAGCAATGCCGCCGCTGTGGCCTTGGCCGACAAACTCCACCTGCCAGTGTGGATCGCACCGTCAGCATCGCGTTGCCCATTCCCCACTCGACATCTGAGTTTTCGTGGCGTGCTTCCCGCAGCCATCGCCGGGATCAGCAAGATACTCCAGGGCCATGACCTGATCGTGGTGGTTGGCGCTCCCGTGTTTCGTTATCACCAGTTCGCCCCGGGGGACTACTTGCCGGTCGATGCGCGTCTCCTGCACATCACCTCCGACCCGCAAGAGGCGGCGCGTGCGCCTATGGGGGACGCCCTGATCGGCGACATCGCCGTGGCCTTGCAGGCATTGGCCGAGGGCGTCACGCCGAACTCCCGAAGCTACCCGGAACCGCTGCCAATGCCCGAGCCGATGACTGATGAGCCAAAGCATCTGCGCCCGGAAACCCTGTTCGATGTGCTCGATGCAGTAGCGCCGGAAGATGCCATCTACGTCAAGGAATCGACCTCCACCACCAACGCCTTCTGGGAGCGGATGAACCTGCGTCATCCCGGGAGCTATTACTTTCCTGCCGCGGGTGGCCTGGGTTTTGGCTTGCCTGCCGCCGTGGGGGTCCAGCTGGCGCAACCGCAGCGGCGGGTAATCGCGCTGATCGGCGATGGCTCGGCCAACTATGGCATTACCGCGCTCTGGACGGCTGCGCAGTACCGCGTGCCGGTGGTCTTCATCATCCTCAAGAACGGTACCTACGGCGCGTTGCGCTGGTTCGCCGGCGTGCTCAAGGCGGAAGACGCCCCAGGCCTGGACGTTCCCGGTCTGGACTTCTGTGCCATCGCGCAGGGCTACGGCGTGCGTGCCGTGCACGCCGACACCCGTGCGGACTTCGAGACTGCATTGCGCGCGGCGTTGGACGCGAACGAACCCACGGTAATCGAGGTACCGACCGTCACCATTGCGCCCCACTGATCTGCAGGGGGCTACCCCGGCCCCTGCAACTCCCTGAAATAACAACAAGAAGAGCTAAAGATGACTCAGAAACGTGCGCTGGACATTGCCGGGGCCGCACCCCTTGGCAAGCTTCACTACACCCTGCTGTTCTGGTGTTCTTTCATCATGCTGTTCGATGGCTACGACCTGGTCATCTACGGCGCGGTGGTACCCCGCCTGATGGAGGAGTGGGCCTTGACGCCCGTGGTCGCCGGCTGGATGGGTAGCGCTGCGCTGTTCGGCATGATGTTCGGTGCAGTCGCGGTTGGCCCTCAGGCGGATCGACTGGGACGCCGCAAGGTGATCCTTGGCTCGATGGGCCTCGCCAGCCTCTGTGCCCTGGGTACGGCCTTCACCTGGGATGCACCGAGCTTCGCCCTGGCACGCTTCCTCACCGGAGTAGGGCTGGGCGGAGCGATTCCCAACATCGTCGCCTTGATGAATGACTTGGCGCCGACCGCTCGACGCAGCTCGCTGACCACCATCATGCTCAGCTTCTATTCGGTTGGCGCGATGATTTCCGCTTTGGTCGCCATGCTGATCATTCCCCGTTATGGCTGGGAAGCCACCTTCATCATCGGCGGTCTACCGCTGCTGTTCATGCCTTGGTTGGCGCGGCAACTACCCGAGTCGCTGCACTATCTGCTGGAGAGGGATCGTACTGCCGCTGGCCGCCTGCTCACCCGCATCGACCCCCAGGTGGACACCCGCCAGGTCAACCTGGACGCACCGGTCAGAAGCTCCACAGCGGCGCCTCTTTCGCGCCTGTTCACCGAGGGACGCGGGGTCGGCACCCTGTTCCTCTGGCTCGGTTTCGGTATGTGCATGTTGATGGTCTACGGACTCAACACCTGGCTACCGAAGATCATGGTTGCCGGTGGCTTCGAGCTGGGTTCCAGCCTGATGTTCCTGGTGACCCTGAACCTAGGCGCTACGGCGGGAGCCTTGGGTGGCGGCTGGCTGGCTGATCGCTGGGGCTGCAAGCGGACGCTGATACTGTTCTTCCTGCTTGCAGTGATGTCCTTGTGCACCCTGGGCATCAAGCCTGGACCGTTGCTGCTGAACGTCATGTTGCTGATCGCCGGGGCCACCACCATCGGCACCTTGGCGGTGATCCATGCCTTTGCTGCCCAGCAATACCCCAGCGAAATCCGCTCCACTGGCGTCAGCTGGTGCTCGGCCATCGGCCGCTTTGGTGGGGTCGCAGGCCCGACGCTGGGTGGGCTGATGTTGAGCTTGAACCTGCCGTTGCAACTCAACTTCATCCTCTGCGCGGTGCCTGGCGTGATAGCCATCTTCGCCATCGCGATGATCCGCAAGGGGCGCAGTACGGTGCCTGCCACGCCCGGGCGGGCATTGGATGTTCAATCCTGATAGCTGACGTCTCGAGTCCGTTTTCACTGACACAAAGGAGCCGCAATGAAGATTGCGATTGTAGGTGCGGGAGCGATGGGAGGACTGTTTGGCGCCCGTCTGGCCTTGGCAGGGCAAGAGGTATCCTTCGTCGAGGCTTCCGCTCAAGCCATCGAGGTCATCTCCCGACAAGGCCTGCGGCTGGAGACTCCGGAGGTGCAGACGACCGTCCAGGTACCCATTGCCCGAGCAACGCAATTCTCTGGCTCCTTCGATCTGTTGGTGATCTTCACCAAAGGCTTTCACACCGCCGCGGCAATCGACTCGGTACGCCATCTGGTGGGGCCCGACACCTGGGCACTGTCGGTACAGAATGGCCTGGGTAACGCCGACATCATCGCCAGCGTAGTGCCCGCTGAGCGGGTGATCATCGGCATGACCAATCTGCCCGCTGATCTGGTGGCGCCCGGGGTGGTCCATAGTCACGGTGAAGGCCATATCAACCTGTGGTCCTTCAGCGGGGAGGACGCCTCCAGGGTGCACCAAGTGGCCGCGGTGTTCAGCCAGGCGGGTCTACCCTGTGCAGCTGATCCGCAGGTACAGGTAGCCATCTGGGAAAAGGTCGCCTTCAACGCCGCGCTCAACTCGGTGTGCGCCGTCACTCGGCAGACCGTAGGTGCCGTGGGCGGCTCCGCATACGGGCGGCAGGTGCTGGGTAATCTCGTTGAGGAGACGCTGGCTGTCGCCCTGGCGGCCGGAATCGCCGTCGACCGGCGGCGGGTCGAGGCGGCGGTGGACTATGCCTTGGCCAACCACCAGCAGCACAAGCCTTCGATGCTGCAGGACCTGGAGGCTGGGCGAAAGACCGAGATCGACTTCATCAATGGCGCGGTAGTGGCTCAAGGCAAGCGCCTGGAAGTCCCCACGCCTGTGTTGCAGGCGTTGTAC